>JAQYWL010000472.1 GCA_030145035.1 Desulfobacteria bacterium
AGCATTTTCGATTCGCTGTCGCACCAGGGCGGGCAGGGCGGGCGTAAATCGACAATCAAAAAAGGAGGGTAATATGGAAAACAAGATCACACTCAGTGTCATCAAGGCCGATGTGGGGGGCTTTGTCGGGCATTCCGCCATGCACAGCGACTTGCTCGATGAGGCAAAGGGTCGTCTGGGAAACGCGCAATCGCAGGGGATGATTGTGGATTTCCACGTCACCGCCTGCGGCGACGACCTGGAGCTCATTATGACTCACCGCAAGGGGGAGGATAACGAGGAGATCCATCAGCTTGCATGGGAACTCTTTGTGGCATGTACCGATGTAGCCAGGCGGCTCAAGCTGTACGGCGCGGGGCAGGACCTCCTGGCCGATGCTTTTAGCGGCAACGTCAAGGGCATGGGCCCCGGCGTAGCCGAGATGGAGTTCACGGAGCGGGAGGCCGAGCCAATCATTGTCTTTATGGCCGACAAGACCTCAGCCGGGGCCTGGAACCTGCCCCTTTACAAGATGTTTGCGGATCCGTTCAACACGGCCGGGCTTATCATTGCCCCGAGCATGCACGTCGGCTTTCGCTTTGAGGTCCACGACGTCAAAGGACTCAAGCGTATTTTCTTTGACGCCCCTAAAGAGCTCTATGACCTGCTGGTCTTTATCGGTGCCGCGGGGCGGTACGTGATCAAGGCGGTGTATACAAAGGACGGCGAGATCGCTTCTGTCTCGTCAACCCAGCGACTTGCACTCATTGCCGGCAAATATGTGGGCAAGGATGACCCTGTGTGTGTGGTGCGCTGCCAGGGGAAGTTCCCGGCTGTGGGGGAGGTTTTGGAGCCTTACACCATGCCCCACATTGTTGAAGGCTGGATGCGCGGGTCACATTACGGCCCCTTAATGCCCGTACCGGTGCGTCATGCCACACCCAGCCGCTTCGACGGCCCCCCGCGCGTGATTGCCCTGGGCTTCCAACTCGCCCACGGCCGCCTGATCGGCCCCCGCGATATGTTTGATGACCCGGGCTTTGACGAGGCTCGCCGGTCATGCAACACCTTAGCCGATCAAATGCGCCGCCACGGGCCGTTTGAGCCGCATCGCTTGCCGATGGATGAGATGGAGTACACAACCCTCCCACAGGTGATGGAGAAACTGAGGGATCGGTGGGAGGAGTTGCCGGGTGAGTGACCAATGACATACGATCTGGTTCCTCCAAAGGAGATTCTCAGCCGGATTTCAAGGCTTCAGCAGGAATTGGCTGACACTTCCCTCGACGGCGCGATCATCCTCGACGGGATAAACATGTTTTATTACACAGGCACCATCCAAAATGGTGTCCTGTTTGTCCCGGCTGGGGGAGAACCCCTGTTTTTCATACGTCGGAGCTTTGAACGGGCAAAGAGAGAGACCCCCCTTGAAGCCCTTGTTCAGTTCGGAAGTTTTGGCGAACTCCCTGCCAGGCTGGACGACTACGGTTACCGGGTGAGCAGGCTGGGAGTGGACGAGACCACCATCCCGGTTTCGATTTTCAAGAAGGTGTCAAGCGCTTTTTCCCGGACCGCATTTCAAGACATCGGCCTGGGTCTGTCTATGATTCGGTCTGTCAAATCGGACTACGAAATCGGCCTGATTCGTGAGGCGGGCAAGAGACACGAAGCCATCTATGACAAGATACCAGGCATAATCCAAGAGGGAATGACGGAATGGGAACTCGGATCGGCCATTCATGCCCACATGCTCAAGCTCGGCTACACAGGGATGATAAGGCTTGCCACATTCAACAGCGAGCTTTTTGCAGGCGTGATCAGTTTTGGGGAATCGGGCAATTTTCCGACGGCTTCGATCGGCCCCGGGGGCTTGGTAGGACTTTGCCCGGCCTTTCCTCTGCTGGGCGGGGCGGGGAGGCTCAAAAAGGGTGACACAATCTTCATAGACACAGGATTTGCCTATCAAGGCTATTACACGGATAAGACCAGAATATTTGCCTTTGGCCAGCCTTCCCAGAAGGCCGTAGGTGCTCACAAGATCTGCCTGGACATCCAGGAGGCGGTTCGGTGCCGGTTGAAAACTGGTGCGATTCCGTCTCAAATATTTGAGGAGGTGTACCAGACCGAGGTGGTCTCACGAAACTTTGAGGAACACTTCATGGGATTTGGGGGCAACCAGGTATCATTCCTTGGTCATGGCATCGGCCTGGTCATTGATGAGTTTCCGGCTATTGCCGGAAAGATCGACTTTCCCCTCAAAAAAAACATGGTGATTGCCGTGGAGCCCAAAAAGGGCCTCGAGGGAATCGGGCTTGTGGGTGTGGAGAATACCTTTCTGGTCACAGAGCAGGGCGGTGAGAAGCTGACGCCTGGTTCTGATGAGATGACCGTGGTTTCGTAGACAACTGTTTTTAGTCCGTTACTTGTGAAATTCGTGTTTTTTCTGGCAGAAAATATTTTTATGCCTAGAAAACTACGTGAAAATCAGAATGTTAAATTCGAAATCCGAATATCGAAATCCGAAACAATGACCAAATTTTCAAAATTCAAATGACATAAACCCAAAGCCCATATCTAAGAGAAAGATTATTGTTTAGAACATTTGGACATTTGATATTCGGATTTGTTTCGAGTTTCGAATTTCGTGCTTCGGATTTCCGGTTTATCCGGGTTAGGTCCTATAGCCCCATCTTATCCAAGCTCTCTATTAGAGACCGAACAGCATCTGCCGATCTTTTCAAAGCGGCGCCCTCCTCTTCTGTCAATCTCACCTCGATAATTTCCTCGACTCCGTCCTTTCCCAGCTTCACCGGAACACCGATAAAAAGATCGTGGATGCCATATTCCCCCTGCAAGTAGGCGGCGCATGCAAGGATCTTCTTCTTGTCCTTGAGGATCGAATCGGCCATCTCCGCTGCGGCTGATGCCGGTGCGTAACAGGCGCTGCCAGTCTTTAACAAACCGATGATCTCAGCACCACCATCTCTAGTGCGCTTTACAAGGGCATCGACTCGATCCTGCGGCATCAGTTCAGTTATGGGAATACCCGCAACCGTGGAGTAGCGGGGCAGCAGTACCATGGTCTTGCCGTGGCCGCCCAGAACAAAAGCATGCGTACTTTCTACCGATACATTTAGCTCCATGGCAATAAATGAACGGAAGCGGGCGGCATCCAGGGCGCCGCCCATTCCCACGACCCGATTCTTGAGGAATTTGCTGGTTTGAAAAGCAATCTGACACATGGCATCCAGAGGATTGGTCACAATAATGAGTATGGCATCAGGCGACAGGGGTGCCACCTGTTCAATGACACCCTTCATAATCTTGGCATTGGTTGTTAGTAGATCGCCCCGGCTCATGCCTGGTTTACGCGGGATGCCCGCTGTTACGATAACGACATCAGACCCCTCTGATGCCTCGTAGGCGTTAGTTCCTACGAGCCGGGCATCATGATTTTCTATGGGGGCCGCCTCCTGCAAATCCAAGGCCTTCCCCTGGGGCAAGCCCTTTACGATATCGATCAGGACCACATCCGCAAGTTCCTTCTCTGCCAGCCGTTGCGCCACTGTTGCACCCACGTTACCAGCGCCAACGACTGTTACCTTTTGTTGCATCACCTTATCTCCTTCATGCTCAAATAAATGTCTGTGAATAGCATATTCACTCAGATTGTCAATTTATAAGCGAAACCGGAGTAGTGTCAGGGGTTGACGTAACGCCAGCACAAATTCCTTGAAAATAGGGCGATTAAGTGTTAAAGGCGAAAAAATGTCCCACCATCATCGATCTATTCCATAACAAACTGTATTGTATAGGAATTTCCTTTTTCGAGCGGCGTAGTCCCTCCCAAGCGGGATTACATTAAATCGTGCAGCGATTTTATAACTTGAAATTTTCCGTCTTTCATTTGGGTTTCGTCCGCCTCCGGCGGATTAATTCCGCAATCCCTGCCCTGCCTGCCCCGCTTGCCCCGTGAAATGCGCAGCCTATTTAACTGGGGTAGGCCATACTCGTACTGGGGTGAAGCGCTTGCCCTGCCTGCCACGCCTGCCCTGTTAAACCAGAAATTGTTTAACCGGGGTAGGTCCGAATGATCGTACTGGGGCCTGCCCCGTAGGTCTTTTAGATCGTACTGGGGTGCAACGCC
>JAQYWL010000490.1 GCA_030145035.1 Desulfobacteria bacterium
AGAAAGAGCAACAAGCGGAAGTTGAGTTCATTAATTCTTTCATCCACACTGATTTCATTCCAAGGGAACCTCACGGCCCTTTGAGCTTTGAGCTTTGAGCTTTGAGCTTTCTTTCCAATGATAAACATGGACTTCATAGGGACCAAAATTATCTGTGAAGTTACCATCAGTTACAGCTATGTGTCTACCATTTTCAAATAGAACACCAATCATCGATGGCTTATTTACCAGCCTATTCCGGAATGATACCCTATTGAAGGTTTCTTTCTTGGTATTGACGGCAAACAAGTAATAGGTCTTCCCTTCTCTCATCAACTTAAAGTCAATATTGCTGTTGTTGCAGACGATGTCATTCTCTTTAGTCTGGTGAGTGGAAAGAAGAACAGGTCTCAAGTCGTTAATCTCTCTGGCAATTTCCTTTATTTCTTCCCACCTGGTCTGATAGTCCGCATCGTCCAGTATGTTGAAATAAGAATAGTAGATGAGCCCTTTGGCGCCATGGTTGATGGCCAGATAGGTCATGGCCCGCATCTCATCCCGTGTAGGCGGCCGTCCTGTGCGGTCTCGGCCCGCCGGATCATTAGGATAATCACGCCAGTCAAATATCTGGGGGACTAACCAAAGGGGCTTACCAGACTTTTTAGCCGCATCGGCCATCTGTGAAACGAGGGTAAGGGGATGGTTGCCTATAGGGTAGGGGTCTACTCCCACTAAGTCCGTGGTACGGGCTTCCCGTATCAGCCAATCTGTATTCCAATGGACTGACCAAACAGGATTATTCCCGTCTAGTTTCTTTATTGTCTCATATCTGATGACTAATTCGGGTAGATACTCCGGGCCACGCTCATCGTTGATGTACCAACTTATGATTGCTGGATGGTCTTTGAAGGTCATGACCTTGTGTACTATCGTCTCCATATCCTTCTGGCCGTGGCCGAAATATTCCGATAGCGAGAATATCAGCTTCAGGTTTCGCGATGCCAATTGATCCAGATAGCGCAAGATATCAGCATCAGTAGCATCAGTGCCACATCGGTTGACGGCGTAATTCATCAGTGTATCGAACGGACTGTCGGCTATTTCCTGAAGCTGAGCAGCATAAGCACCATTTGTGCATTGAACCACGTACAAGCCCAGTGGGAAAAAGGGCTTTCCATTCAGCACAAAGCAGTTATGCTCATCAATATAGGAAGTAAGATTCTCAGGGGCCTCGGCGTATGCCATTCCACTGATTAAAAACACTGTAAAGAGAAATAGCAAAATGATTTGTACTTTAGAAGATCTCATTGATTGAAGCTGAAAGCTCAGATTGGTGTTTTTATATCTCACAGAGGCCGCGGAGCCACAGAGTTTTTGGGCTGAATCCTTGAGAGGAGGATTCAGCTCAAACGGCTATCCCGCTATTGCGGGACATATCAGCTAGCACAAATGTTCATGTTGCTGATTAATGATGATATAACCCGGATGACATATGCCACGTAGTGGCTGAGAGTTTTGTGTGATTTTTCCTCTCAAAAAATTACACAAATTATTCATCTCAGAGATCTCTGTGAGCTCAAGCGACCAAAGGAAGCGGGCGAGAGAAACCCTCTAAACGAGAGCTTCGTATAACCCCTTTTCACTCCTTTTTCACCTTTGAGCTTTCAGCTATCACCTGGCGCCTCTTTCAGTTCCTCAAGGACTGCCTATCTCCTTCTCTAAGAGCCCCGGTAATACCAAGAACAACAGCTAATGTTCTCCCTTCCTTTTCAGCTTTATCTCTAATTTCAGGTGCAATCTTCCTTACTCCCTTTACAGTAAGTGATGCCTCCAGACCCGGATTGGGAATTCCCGCATCTCGTAAGACACCTATTGCCTCTTCTATTCCCCCCTTTTCCGCGGCTTTGCCCCCTTCATGTACACTGAGGAATTTAGTTCCTAGTGCTTTTAGATATTTAAAGCAGGGTCCCAATTGGGGGAGTCCTATTCCCATTACATATGTATCTGCCTTCTCTTGTAATGGTTTTCCTTGTGCGGCACGTGCCATGGGTGAGCATCCTTCAGGTTGGACCCCAACCAGTTGAGGCATTGGTAAACCGAGGTCATCGCATGCCTTATGCATAGCAAAAAGACCTGTGCCGCTGCCTAATGCCTGGACGTAAACATCCGGTGATCTGCCCAGATGTTCCATGACTTCTATATGTATCGTTTTGCTTCCTTCAATTCTTAGTTGGTTATTAAAGAAGAAATCATGGGGCAGTCCATTTTCTTCTCCAAATTTTCGTGCTATCTCGTATGCATCATGCATATTCTCGCCTTGTTTGTAAATATGGATCTTCTTATCATCAATAAGGCCGGCTTCTCTTATTTCGTTTTCTAGTGGGAGCCATCTGTCATAGCAGTCCTCTGGAACAAAAAGGTGGATATCCATTCCTAACTGTGATCCGATATAACACATAGATGCCCCACAGTCTCCTGTACTTGCCAAAGCAAATCCTTGAGCTCCAAGTTCATGTAATCTATACAAGATTACGATTGCGTCGGGGTCTTTAAGACTATTTGTTCCTCCACGTCTTGTGCTGTCTGCAAGATGGATTTTAGCCTCGCCATTCGGAAATAACTCCTGTTCTAATGCTTCAGCTTCTATTACTCCAACAGGGTCTAGCTTTGGATCAAAAGAGTTTTTGTCAGATTCAAAATCCGTATCAAAAGGTAAGACTCTGTGCAATTGAAAAAAATGCGGGATATTGGCATTTTTGCTTCTTATATTATCTAAATTAGCCTTGGGATATTGATATCCAATTAAACCATCACCACAAGTATCACAAAATTCAGTATAGCCTCTATCTTTCTGTTGGGCTCCACAATCATAGCATACTCTTTCAAATTGCCCCATGTTCATGCCTCCTTTTATAAAATCGCTACGCTTATAAAATCGCTGCGCGATTTTATATAAGATCGCTACGCGATTTTATGGAACGCGGCTGCGCCGCTCAAGAAATGTATTTGCTACCGCCCACTCGCTCCGCTCGTTCGAGACGCAGAGGAC
>JAQYWL010000476.1 GCA_030145035.1 Desulfobacteria bacterium
GCTTCCAGTTCATGTTTGGGTGCAGGCTCCTATGATGTCCTGGCCACTTTGAACGTATTGTATTTCATTATATCCATAATTGTTTTCAGGTCAACACCTTTCGGGCTTGGTTCTAACTTCGGCTATCCACACATCTCTCAGGTTGGGTTGAGCCCGTTTACCCATTACGTTGGGTTTCGTACCTCAACCCAACCTACGATGTATGAGAATCCTGCTTTCCTTGAAAACAGAAGGGCGAAACCCAACATAGTGGCCGAATTTAGAACCAAGCCCCACCTTTCACATGCCTGAACGTGATCGACATGTATGTCTGAAGCGTACATATTACACATCGTTACAGACTTTCTCAACCAGGTATGAGGCTCGTTGCAAACACTCTGGGACGGAAAACTCCTCTTTTTTCGTTTTATCTGATATAGGAGATATAGAGGAAAAAGGAGGGAGTAATGCGTCAACTACTTGTCGAGTGCAGCGAACCCGGACTGGTGGTCTCCTTGGCCGAAGAGTTGGAGAATGTGTTTCGGCACGTGGACTTTGCCCGGGCCCAGGCACTGGGTCGCCAGCTAAGGGATCTCGCTCAGGAGCTCGGCCCGGAATTTGAGCAGGCGTGGGAGGGTTTTCACCTGGAGGTGCCCCACGATGGAGGCCATCCACCGACATTTTGTCTGTTGCTCCTGGCCTACAAGGGCGCTCACCATGAGTTTGCCCCAACAACGGACGAGTTGTCTGCTGCCTTCAGCCTGCTCACGCACCTAGGGCGCAGGGTAGAGGTGGCCGTGGCTGCCGATGATTACTCCCGCCGTCGGCTCGGGTTAGCCGAGACGTGCGGGAAAGGCTTTTTGCGCGTTAACCTCGACGGCACCCGCGACTCCTGCTGCTTCCCGGCCTGCGAATATCGGAGAGGATGAGTTTATATTTGAATATGTAATGAGAAACGCAGACTTTGTGGATGACCTAAAGAGATGTGGACTTTGCGAACATAGATGCGGGGTAAACAGGTTGGAGGGAGAAACAGGCGTTTGCAGAGTGACAGCGCCAGTTGTGGCCTCCGCCAACTTGCATCTGGCCGCACCAGCAAGCTACACTGTGTTCATGGCCGGCTGCAATTTCAAGTGCTTGAAGTGTCAAAGCTGGACAGTCTCCCAGTATCCGGACAACGGATACCACCAAAGAGGATATGTAGATCCCGAAACACTAGCCGAAGAATGCGTGCAAGAATTGAACTCCTTCGCAGCCAGACTCATAGGAGCGGATAGGATATCCTTTTCAGGTGGTGAATCCACCATTCATCTGCCGTATCTTGAAAGGGTGGTTGAAGAGGCAAGAAAGACCAAGCCAGACACGAAGGTGAATTTTGACACCAATGGATATATGACTGAGAAGAGCCTGGAAAGGGTATTGTCTTTTTCCACATCAATCACGTTTGACCTAAAGGCGTATAATGACGAGGTTCACCTGGCCTTAACCGGAGCGTCTTCCAAACCAGTACTCAGGAATGCCGAGTATATCGGAAGATATGCAAGGGACAGACTCTGGGAATATAGAATCGTCGTGATACCTGAAATAACCGAAGATGAAGTAAAGCCATTAATCGATTTCATTGCTAACATCGATCCGTCTCTGACTGTATGCTTTCTGGCCTTCAGGCCGAACTTTGTTTTAGAAAATCACCCGGGTGCGAAGAAAAAACTTATGCAAAGGTGTGTACGGATTGCCAAGGATTCTGGCCTGGAAAATGTCTACTGGTCCGGACATCCGAACATTCCGGGGAAAAGCGCCAATTTAGAAAGTAAAATTAGGGCTAAGTATTCGCTGAAGGGTGCCCAACTTGCTGGTTCATACGCTCTATCCGCAGGCTGTCAAACTCATCCAAGGGGGTGTTCAACCTGCATCTCAAATCAGACATGCGAAATTAAGGCGTATATTCCCAATAGGGTAACGTGAGTTGACCGGTACGTCCATAAATATACAAATCTTTTCGTAGCAGGACTATTATGTCGGATACTGATTTGAAAGAACTGATCGCCAAGTTTTGGTCTGCTTTCTTGGGCCACAAGGACGCTATAGACAAGATTGACCTGGCGCAGCAATTTGAAGCCCCTCCTATCGAGTTAGTCAAAATCAATGCTGCCGTGCTGATATGCCTTTGTGGAAGAGAGCACCCTTTGTTTCAAAGAGCCCGGGACTACTTGGAGGCGCCGGACGCTACGTGCGGTGAGCAAAAAGAGACCTATCTGAAATTCTACGAAATCATCCAGGAAGAAATCGTAAAACGGCTCGAGTCAGATAGTACACTGGTGAAGCTGCTACAAGATGTGACCCGGACCGGGGACCCGGATCGGCTGAAAGCGGCCAGATTGGAGATATTCAACCCCTTAGCCGCTAAGACTCTGTTCCAGTTTGATGCAGGGAACATAGTAAAGGATATTCAGAGGCGGAATCGGCTGAGATTGATCGCAAATAATGCGAATTTCATCGCCGACCCTATAAAGGAAGTTATCTTTACTACCAACGTGCTGGTCACACCACCAAGGAGTGAATCCATTATTCCGGAGGGACTTCCAGAGTGGGCAGAAAAGAGCCTTAAGTCAGTCATACGATCGCCGGTTGACTGGTACTTTGATCACCCTATGGAGATGGCGACTACCAGGGATGCGCTACATGGCAGCGAGTTTATTTTCTGTTTGAGAAGACTGGAGGAGACCTTCCGCACAGAGATTGAGATAGAAAAAACTGCATGGAAGGATCATATAAGAGAGGGAGACAAAGTTCCTCTATATATTTCCATAAGTCCTACTCATGAAGGGATGAACCTTGGCAGTGCCGCCAGAGAGGTGCTGAAATCTCAATATGCTGCTGCCGTCAAGAGCGGTATCCTTCCGGAACTCAAAATTGTGGAGCCGTACCTTTACAGCCAAGCCGATGTTAAGCATCTTATCAAGGATGTCCTGGTGCCGGCTGCTAAACGCTATTTTCCGGAAATACGAGATAAGGAAATAGAAGGCTATCTCTCTTTTTTTGGTGTCGAGGGATACTATGCGATGCATTATAATTTTCTCAAGGCCTTTGGCTCTCTGGCCAAGTTCATGAATCCCCGCGTCAAAGCTGTGATAAAGATCGACACAGATCAAAGCTTTCCGGCCGAGCGATTCTACCGAGAAACCGGGTCGTGCTGGCTGGAGTCCTTTACGCTCCCGACCCTGGGTGCCCTTGCCCGGGATCAGAACGAACGTGACATATATCTCGGCTGTTTTGCGGGAAGCCTAACCAATCTGAATGAACTGATTGACAAAGATGATCTATTCCTTCCTGACATTTCCATTCCTGATGTGCCTGA
>JAQYWL010000492.1 GCA_030145035.1 Desulfobacteria bacterium
AAAATCCCCGCCTGCCAACGCCCCGTACGGCATGCAGCTTACACGCTAGCGTGCCTGGCAACCTGCCCGCCATTGCCAGAGATGCCGGCACATAAGCTCAATGCTGTCTCAGGCGTTGGCAGGCGGGTGGCGGGCAGGGCGAAGCGATTTTATAAGTTGTAGAACTTCCAAGAGGGTATGATAAGCGGGAGATTTGTGATGAAAAGAGTTGGATTTGTTTCCACGCGCATTGCCGGCACAGATGGCGTGACGCTGGAAACCTACAAATGGTATCAGGTGCTGGAACGAAACGGATACGAGTGCTATTTTTTTGCCGGGGAACTAGACACACCGCAGGAGCAGTCATTTTTGGAGCCCAGGGCCCATTTTGAAGATCCCGAAATCCTGGAAATCCATTCAGCCTGCTTTGGAACCACAACCCGCAAGGCCTCGCTGTCTGCAAGGATTCAGGAGCTAAAAGATCACCTCAAGTCAAGACTCTACGAGTTTTGCGGCGAATTTAATATTGATCTCCTGGTCCCGGAAAATGTCTTGGCCATTCCTATGAACATCCCTCTGGGATTAGCTCTTACAGAACTGATAGCCGAGAGAGGGATGCAAACCGTGGCCCATCACCACGATTTTAGTTGGGAACGCAAACGCTTCCTGATCAACGCAGTGCGGGACTACCTTCAGTGCTCCTTTCCGCCGAACCTGCGGTCCATGCGTCACGTGGTGATAAATTCTGCGGCTTCCAGGCAACTGAGCTACCGTACAGGCATCAGCAATGTGGTCATTCCCAACGTCTTTGATTTTGCAACTCCGCCTCTGCCGCCTCCCAACGGCAAGTTGCTTCGCGAGGAACTCGGTTATGAAGATGATGATCTCTTTGTGCTTCAACCGACGCGAATTGTACCGCGAAAATGGATTGAGCGGGCCGTTGAGCTGGTAAGTCTCATGAAGTTTAAACGGCCTCGATTGGTGGTCTCGCATGAATCTGGTGACGAAGGAGACCTTTATGCACAAAGGGTACTGGAATATGCTGACCGGCTCGGCGTTGAACTGATATACATTGGCGACAAGATCGGCTCGGCCCACTGTTTTAAGACTGGGCGTGACAGGAAATACACTATGGATGATGCCTATCAGAATGCCGACCTGGTCACTTACCCCTCGGGTTATGAAGGATTCGGAAATGCCTTCCTTGAGACCATCTACTTTAAGAAACCGATTGTGGTAAACCGGTATTCGATTTTTGTGGAGGACATTGAGCCGTGTGGCTTTGAGTTGATCCCATTTGAATCCTTTGTAACCCAGGAAGTTGTTGATCGGATCAAACTATTCTTGCAACCGGAAAACTTGAGCCGTGCGGTTGACACCAACTACGAACTGGGCAAAAGGCATTTTTCATACGAGGTGTTGGAGAGGAAACTTTTGCCTTTGATCGAATCTTTTAGGTAATCGATGTCTGGAAGAGATCTGGATAAGGGAATGGATACCCCCTTGCGGATTGGTATTTTGCACTATTCTTGCCCGCCTATCATCGGCGGCGTGGAAGAGGTCCTCAGACAGCAGGCTTCCACTTTTCACCGGACGGGCCACTCTGTTTCGGTGCTGGCTGGCATGGGTGAGGTCTACACAAAGGATTTCCCCGTGCGCACAGAACGGGTGTTGGGTTCCAAGAATACTCGGATCATCAAGGCCCAGGAAGAATGCAAAAAGGGGCATCAGGGCGCCTTAGAGCGGCCCACAAACAGGATTTATAGAATCCTGAAAGATTGGTCCCGTGAACTTGATGTCCTCTTAGCCCACAACGTGCTCCATATGCCGTTCAACCTTCCTCTAACCCTGGCCTTGCGACGTCTGGCAGACCCAGGAGACGGCCCGGCCATGGTCAGTTGGGCCCACGATTCGCCTTACTTTCAACCCAACGCGCCAAAATATCTGAACAGCCCTCCCTGGCTGGTCCTTCAGCACCCACATCCGAACATACACCACGTGACCGTTTCGGAGTCACGAATGAGGCTGTTTAAGAAACATTGTAGAGGGGGGAGGTGGAGGGTTATACATAACGGGATCGATCCGGCGCGCTTTTTCTACCTTGATCCAAAATCCGTGAGGCTATCAGAGGAACTTGACCTGTTTGGCCGCGACCTTGTCGTGGTGCAGCCGTCAAGGATCACGCCGCGAAAGAACCTGGAACTGTCCATCCACATCATCCGTGGGATCAAGCTTTTAGGCTATAACGTCCTTTTCATATTGACAGGGGCCTATGATCCACATGAAGAACGGGGCGTGGCCTATTACCGCAGGCTCAGGTACTGGATCAATGAACTTGGCCTCCGGGACAACATTGCTGTCCTGGCGGAATACAGGTTTCGCGACAGGAAGAAACTGGTTCCCGATCGCATCTTCATCCGCGATCTTTATCTGATGGCAGACTTGCTGCTCATGACAAGTAAGGATGAAGGCTTTGGGCTGCCGCTTCTGGAAGCGGGTATGATTAAGCTGCCCATAGCTTGCTCGGAAATCCCGCCATTCAAGGAATTGGGCGAAGGTGTGTGCTTTTTCGGGCTGGATGAACCGCCGCTCTCTATTGCCGGACGGATCATTGAATATCTGGCTCGCACAAATACCCTCAAAATGTTCCGCAATGTGATGCGCAGATATATATGGGATGTTATTTGCAAGAGGGAGGTCTTCCCGTTTTTGCGTGAGATCACTGCACAACCAATGAGAAACGGGAAAAAAGGCGAATAGAAATTTTGGCATCCTTCATTCCTCGGTTTACACTTTTCAAGAATGCGGGCGCCAAGAGATAAGTTCTTTTGTTCGTACTTTTTGGTGTCAGGTGTCAGGTGTCAGGAGCGAGAAACGCTAGATCTGAAACCCCTGGCCCAGACCTGGCTTACAGTGG
>JAQYWL010000196.1 GCA_030145035.1 Desulfobacteria bacterium
CTGAAACCTGAACACTGGTCAATAGGTGTAAACTACTTTATGGCGAAAATGAAGGATGCCAAAAGTTCACTTTACTTCACTTTAGGCACTCCGTTATTGACAAATGACAGATGACAAATTCGATGCACAGGAGATCAGGGCGCTTCTAAAAGAGCGCAATGCGATTTTACTGGCCCACAACTATCAACGACCAGAGATTCAGGACATTGCCGACCTGACAGGGGATTCCCTTGATCTGAGCATCAAGGCAGCCAAGACCGATGCTGATGTGATTGTTTTTTGCGGGGTTCGCTTTATGGCCGAGACCGCTTCCATCGTATCACCGGACAAAACGGTGCTCATGCCTCGCCTGGACGCGGGATGTCCTATGGCTGACATGATCACACCTGAAGCCCTCAAGGCCAGGCTGGCTGAATTGGGCGAGATGCCTGTGGTTACCTATGTGAATTCCACTGCCTCGGTCAAGGCGCATTCTACGATCTGCTGCACTTCTGCCAACGCGGTAGCTGTGGTGAACAGCTTAGCAGAAGATGAAATCTTGATGACCCCGGATCGGAACCTTTGTCAATATGCAGCTTCCAAAAGTACCAAAAGGATTCATTGCTGGGATGGGTATTGCCCGATCCACGATCAGTTAGGTGCCGAAGAGGTACTGAATGCAAAGGCCGCCCATCCTGAAGCCCTTTTTATGGCCCACCCGGAATGCCGGCCCGAGGTGTTGGCTTTGGCCGATGCGGTACTCAGTACCTCCGGGATGCTCAATTTTGCCAAACACTCTGATAACGAGTCTTTCATCGTGGGCACCGAGGAGGGACTTGTCTATCCGCTCCAGAAGGCAAACCCGAACAAGTCGTTCTACAGGGCCTCTGAATCCATGGTATGTGAAGACATGAAACGGACCACACTTGGTGATGTCCTGAGAGCCATAACAGATATGACGTACGAGGTGAAGGTCCCGGAAAAGGTGCGCAAACCCGCCGCCAGGGCGGTGGAACGCATGCTTAAGATTATACTTTGAAAGGGCATAATTGGAGGTTCTTGATTTTGGTCATGAGCGTGCACCAGCCGCAGGCAGACCAAATCCGAAATACGAAGCACGAAATACGAAACAATTTCAAATTACCAAAATATGAAATCCAAAACAAATTGGCTGCTCTGTGGTTTGAAACATTTTGAAATTTGAAAATTCGGATTTGTTTCGGATTTCGATATTCGGATTTCGGATTTATTCTCAACCACTTAAGAATCTGGGAATGCACATGGGACGTGAGAGGTTCGGTGGGTCTATATTGGCAGGTGCTTGGTTAGTATGTATTCTTCATAATCATTGGCGGACATGAGCACATCCAGGTCACGTAAGGAAAAGAGCTTGGCCCGGATGATCCAGCCTTGGTTGTAAGGCGAGTAATTGATCAATGAGGGGTAGTCAATAATCTCCCTGTTGACTGAAACAACCCGGCCACAGACTGGGGCGTAAAGATCGTTAAAGAGTCTGCCACACTCCACACTTCCAAAGCACTCACAGGTGACAATCTCATCACCCTCGTTAGGGAGTTCCAGGTAATTGAGTTTTCCAAGTTGTAACTGGGCAAAATCGGTTATGCCGAGGGTGACTGTGTGATTCTCTTCATGTCGGACCCACACATGGTCCTCAGAGTACCGTAGTTCATCCAGTACTAGCAAAGCAGCCTCGCTTTCCCACTTGCCCGTATGGTGTCAACCGCTGAACTGTTAACGCATACTATAGAATAAATCGTTTTGCAAGTACTTTTTTCACAAAAAAACATCAGATAACCCACGGTAAACCTATGCCCTACCTATTTGCTCAAGTGTCTTGTCAGCAATGTCAAAATTCGAATAGACCTTCTGGACATCGTCTGAGTCTTCTAAGCCGTCCATGAGCCGAAGCATCTGTTCGGCCTGCTTGTCTTTTAGTTTGACTGTATTTTTGGGTGCCATGGTGATTTCGGCAACCAAGTAGCGCATGTTCCTTTCATCCAGCGCCTTTTTCACCGCTTCGAAATCCTCTGGGGACGTGATGACCTCCAAGGTGCTTTCTTCATCCCGGATATCCTCTGCCCCGACGTCAAGGACCGCCTCCATGAGTGTCTCTTCATCTGTCTCACCCTTTTCAAATACGAACAGGCCTTTTTTTTCAAACATCCAGGCTACGCAGCCGGCCTCACCCAGGCTCCCACCAGATTTGCTAAAGATGTAACGGATATCAGCCACCGTGCGCTTTTTGTTATCGGTCAAGGATTCCACCAAAACCGCCGCCCCACCGGGACCGTATCCTTCATAATAGACCTCTTCGTAGGTAACCCCCTCCAGTTCCCCGGTCCCCTTCTTTATAGCCCTTTCAATGTTGTCCTTGGGCATATTCTCTGCCTTGGCCGCGGCAATAGATGTGCGCAGACGCGGGTTGGCATCCGGATCGCCTCCTCCGAAGCGTGCAGCTACGGTGATCTCTTTAATCAGCCTTGTAAAAACTTTGCCCCGCCTGGCGTCTGTTATGCCCTTCTTACGCTTGATTGTACTCCACTTTGAATGCCCAGACATGGTGCCTCCTCATTTCCCTGTTGTATCTTGTCCTTGCCTCTCTTTCCGTTAGAGTTCAGGAGACTTACGTGGAATATTGGAATATTGGAGTACTGGAGTAGTGGGTACTAAAATCGGTATAAGGCGTAAGGCGTAAGGCGCAAGGCGTAAGGCTCAAAGCAAGATGTTTTTCCCTTACGCCCTGTGCCCTGGGCCTTACGCCAGCTGCTTCTAACCCATCACTCCATCACTCCAGTACTCCAACCTGCCCGCTCGTGCCTCGCAGTGGCAGGCGGGCACTCTCCCTCCGTGGCGAAGCCACTAAGTCCTTCCCAATCCAACGATATAGACCTCCTTGCTTGCCTTTCTGCTCGATTTTGGTTTGAAGTGAACAACTCGGCCAAAGGATCTCCTGACAGTGTCTGAAAACCCTTTGAAGTCAGAGCCGTGGAAGATCTTGCAGACAAAGCTCCCTCCTGGCCTCAGCACACGAGCCGAAATGGTCAGGGCCGATTCACTCAGTTGAAGCGACCTCTGCGCATCCACAAACTTGCTCCCCGTAGTAGACGGGGCCATATCGCTCAGAACTGTTTGAAAATTTGTCCCAACGGCCTCCAGGAATGGCTCATCCCAGGCAAGCGCATCATGCTGTACGAAGCGAACATTGGATGGGAGCCGAAGGGTAAGAGGGGTTATGTCCACTCCAACAACGAGGCCTCTATCTCCTACAACCCTTGAGGCAAATAGCAGCCAGGAGCCCGGGCAGCAGCCCAGATCAAGCACTCTGCCCCCTCTTTTCAGGACGCCAAACCTTTTTTGAATCTCCTCAAGCTTGTAAACGGATCGCGCAGGATATCCTTTCTCACGAGCACGTCTTGCATAATAGTCATGCCATTGGTCAGGTTTCACCGGGGGATATGTGGATTTCGGATTTCGGATTTCGGATTTTAGATTTCGGATTTGCGGCTCACGCCTTAAAAACAGTACGGATTTAACCAACTGCCATTCTTTTGAAAATTGGACACTCCTGCCCGCCATTGCTACGTATACTGGTATAAGAACTGTATGCCGTTATAGCAGGAAATATGGCTTTTTCAAGTCATAAAATCGGTAACCGTTCACGGGTTCAATGGTTCAGGGTTAACATTGATGATTGAAGATTGAAGATTGAAGATTGAAC
>JAQYWL010000216.1 GCA_030145035.1 Desulfobacteria bacterium
CCCGGTTGTTTCATTATCCCATGCCAAACCTTCTTGGGAGCAATCAAATGGCCAAAAGCGTGTCATTTGTCTTCGGAAGGCATCTTAAAATGCATCATCCGGTTCAATCCCACCGCTGAAACGGGAGTATGTTCTAGAAGAGAGAATGTGCCAAGAACCAAATCGCGGAGCGGTTCAAAGTGTGCGCTGTCTGTAGTTTCGATAGAGAACTGTTCCCGCATTACTTGAAGCCGAAACCAGTCAACCGAAAAAACGCTGATTTCCGGGTGTGTTACTTCAAGTTTAGCCGTGTCCGCCTCTTCGTCTCTGATCAAGCCATGTGTCTTAAACCAAACAGGATGGAAAATCGCTGGGTTAAATGACCCTCGAACTACAATTGAAGCTCCATTAGTTTCTGGGATTAAAGGCATTTTCTTTGATGTTCCTTGTCAGCACAGTTTTTCCCCATAACACATAAGTTCGTGTAACGGAACATTTTTCTTTATCGACTGCTTGCGTTCAAAACTGAACCCTTGAGTCTCTGTGTCGATCTTCAATTTTCGAAAGGACACCCCCTGCCTGTTTGCAACAAACGGGCCGTTAGCAGCTTCGGAAATACAGATATCGTCATTTCAAGAGGCTTTTCCAGAACCATATCACGCGACCGATGATAAGTTCGTCGAGAGCGGTTGCAGGTGCCGGCACCCGGGGAAACTCTGGATTGTTGGATAGCAGGAACAGGGTGTCTTCTAGGATGTGGATTCGCTTTGTGGAGCACGCCTCATCATCTGTCCGCTCAGCGTAACTGCCTCTCTTTACAACCTTTTTGTCGCCTCTTCCATCTATCTTTTCTTCCTTATCTTTATGGCCCTGGCGTGGGCTAAGAGACCCTCAATCTCTGCCAGCCGGATGATGTGGGGCCCATCTCTTTTCAGGGCCTTTTCACTGTAATAAACAAGGCTTGTCTTCTTCCCAAAGTGATCCACGGAAAGGGCTGAGGCAAACCGGGCGGTTCCTGCTGTGGGAAGCACATGGTTTGGTCCGGCTATGTAGTCCCCTACAGGTTCAGGCGTATATGGTCCGAGAAAGACCGCGCCTGCATTTTGAATACGGCCAAGGTATTGAAATGGCTCTTCAAGGTGAAGCTCCAGGTGCTCGGGGGCAATCTGATTGGCAAGGTCAAAGGCAGCGGCAAGATCAGGTACCACAACGATAGCCCCATACGTTTTTATCGAGGCCTCGGCAATGGCCCTTCGGGGAAGGTCTTTTAGTTGCTCCATGAGGGCATCAGACACAGCCCTGGCCAACTGGGAAGAAGTTGTCAGCAGGATTGCAGACGCAAGCGGGTCATGCTCGGCCTGGGATAGAAGGTCGGCCGCAATATAGGCCGGGCTTGCCTTTTGATCAGCAATGACCAGAATCTCACTGGGCCCTGCAATCATGTCGATTCCGACCGTGCCGGCTACCATCTTCTTCGCAAGAGTCACATAAATGTTGCCCGGTCCTACAATGACGTCCACTTGCCGAACAGTCTCGGTGCCATAGGCGAGGGCCCCGATCCCCCAGGCACTTCCGGCCTTGTAAATGGTGTCCACTCCGACCTTATGTGCTGCTGCAAGGAGATAGGGATTTACCTCACCGGTTTTGGTCGGAGGGGTGGTGATGCAAATATTTTTGACGCCTGCGATCCTGGCAGGGATGCATCCCATGAGAACCGAGGAAACCAATGGCGTTTCGCCACCTCTGCCTCCAGGCACATATATACCCGCGGCATTTACCGGCCGGACAAGCTGACCCAGCATTGTTCCGTCAACATCGGTCGTAAACCAGGACTGCTTAGCCTGATGCCTGTGAAAGGCCTCGATTTGTTTTGCCGCCTTGTTGAGGCTCCTGAGCAACCCTTTATCCACACGACGGCGGGCCTCATTGATCTCCTTCTTTGTCACCTTCAGGGAGTCTGCGGTGAGCCTGGGAGCATCGAAGCGGTTAATATAGCCGATCAAGGCCCTGTCTTTGTTTTTTCGAACATCTGTTAGGATCCTTTTAACAACCTGGACATCCCCGGCCTTGAAGGCAAGATGGCGGTTTACGATTGCATCCAGCCTATTCCGGGCAGCCGCTGAGGAAAATTTCAATATTTTCATTTTGACAGCCAAGAAGCCATTTGATATTTTTGGATCTGTGCGGTTAAGAACCTATTGAAAATCTAGGCATCCTTCATTCCTTGGTTTACACTTATCAAGGATACGGGCGCCAATAGATAAGTTCTTTTGTTCCTACTTTTTGGTGTCAGGTGTCAGGTGTCAGGTGTCAGGAGCGACAAACGCGAGACCTGCCCGCCATTGCCGTGTATGCGGGCATTGTAACCTCGCTGTGACGCAGGCGTTGGCAGGCGGGTCTGAAACCTGAACACTGAAACCTGGGGTGGTGAAAAAAAGTGTAAACTACTTTATGGCGAAAATGAAGGATGCCATCATTTTCAATCATCAATCATCAATCGTCAATCGTCAATCCCCGCCAACCGGCAGGGTGACCGTCACCTGAGCCCCCTTCTCCGGACCATTCTCAATCTCAATGGTGCCGCCGTGGCCCTCAATGATCTTCTTGACAATGGGAAGCCCCAGTCCGCTCCCCTTATCCTTTGTGGTAAAAAAGGGTTCCCAGATCTTGTTCAGGGTTTCATCGGGAATCCCGGGTCCCTCGTCGGAGAAAAGAATCGTCAGGGTATTTCCATGGGCAGATAATTCAATGTATATTGCCCCGCCTTCCGGCATGGCCTGCATGGCATTCATCAGGATATTCAGAAAGGCCTGATACAGCAGTCCGGGATCGGCCTGTATCTCCGGGATATCGTCGGCAAATCGTCTGTAGATCTCGTAGCCGTTCTTGTGGGTCTCCAGAGCAAGGAATGCAAGATTTCTCTCTATGATCTCATCCGCTTTGCAGGGCATGAGGTTGGGTGCCTGGGGCCGGGCAAAATTCAGAAAATCGGTTACGATGCTGTTGAGCCGGTTGGCCTCCTGAACAATAACGTCTGCAAGCCGGGCTTCAGGGCAAGTACGGGCCAGCTTCTGTTTCAAAAGCTCTGCTGTGCTGCTAACAATTCCTAAGGGGTTGCGGATCTCATGGGAGATGCCGGCCACCATTTCGCCAAGACTCGCTAACCGCTTGGCATGGCTCAACTTTTCCTTTAGAAGGAGTCGCTCCTGGGCACGTTTGTCGATGATCTGCTCACCCCGTTTGACAACATGACGAAGGATAAAAAAAAGGACGCCCATAATGACGACAGAGGTGGCAATAATCCTGTGCCTGAAATGTATGATCGTCCGGTAATCCTCAGACAGGTCTTGAACAATTTCGAACACCCCGAGGATGGGCCCCTCGATGTTTGACAGGGGCTTTTCGGCCCTCAAAGGTACATAAGTTCGCAGCTCGCTTTCTCTCGGGGCTCGGAACAGTATGCCCCAGAATCCTCCTCTGCGAATCAGCCTGGAGCGTGATTTGCCAAGAAGCGCTTGCTTATAATCAATGCCACCCAAGCCTTTTCTCCCCACCAGTTTTTTGTCAAAGCTATAGAAGATCACATTCTGTTCACGGTCAAAGATGTTGACCGTGTCCACACTAAAGCTGTGAAGGGTGTTCCTGACCACTTGGTCGAGGCGGTCAAACAGAACTTTGTTCCGTAGTTGAATGACTTGACCAAACTGAAGGGCCGCAGGGATAATAAACTGGAGGAAGACCTGATGGTTCAGGTTTTCTGCCATCAACAGGGCGTAATCTTCGCTCTTTTTCAAAAGCATTGTCTCGGCCCGGTGGGCGATCACCATGGACAAGGCCAGGGAGCCCAGAAGGATTACAATAAGGCTGGTAAAAGTAAAATACTTAACCAGCTTAAAGGGTTTTATTCGTTCTATATCCCTTGGGTCCATCATGTGTCGGTTTGGCCCGTTTAGCCGGCCCGCCCTGGCGCTCCTGCTTATCATAGGCCACAAGCTGATAAATCCAGGTCTGGGCCAGGGTTTGGCTCGTTATGACCGTTTCAAGTATACACTCTAAACCATTATCCGGTAGGACCCTATCTCCTGATGTTTTGAAGCGATCATTTGGGCTCTGTTCTCAAAACCTTTTCGTCCCATCATCCCGTAGGTAAATTTTTTGCCGGCCTCAACGCCCGGCTGATCCAGCGGATTGATCTCGAGAAGCCCGCCCGCATACAGGGTCTGAACCTCAAGCAGGAACAGAAGCTGTCCCACAGTAAAAGGATTGATTTCAGGGAGCCTTATTGCCGTGTGAATGCGGCGGGCCTGTGTCAGGGCAAACTCTGTGGCTAGCCCTTCGGCTTGCATCAGATCATTCAGCGTATGCCCCCCCAGGTAGCTGACCGCATCCATATGATTGAAGCCTGAAGGAATCTTGACGGTTTTTCGGAATTTTCCCACCGTAAGAAAGGTGATAACCTTGTCAAAGGGGCCCTCCATGTAGAGCTGGAGTTGGGAGTGCTGATCAGTGGCACCGAGCGCCTTTACCGGGGTTGGTCCTACATGCACCACCCGACCGTTCACGTCGAGTCGTTTGCCCAGGCTTTCTGCCCAGAGCTGACGGTACCAGTCGGCTACATCCCGCAGGGCATCCGAATAGGCCATCATGACAGAGATCGGCTTCTTTTTCACAGTGTAGGCCAGCACCTGAAGTACGGCATTCATGGCCGCCGGGTTTTTCCACAGGCCTCCCTTCTGGCAAGTCCTGTCGGCATTTCGTGCTCCGGCAAGAAGTTCAGCAATATCAATACCGGCCACAGCCGCCGGAAGAAGCCCGACAGGGGAAAGAACAGAAAAACGTCCTCCCACGCCTGGATGAATAGAAAGGGTTTCGTATCCTTGCTCCCCGGCAAGGGCTCTCAAATGACCGTGCTCGGGATCTGTGGTAGCAATGATGTGGGCTGCATGTTTTTTGCGGCCAAGTCTCTTTATCAGTCTGTCCCGCACTATGAGAAATTGGCTCATGGTTTCAGCGGTCGCGCCGGACTTGCTGATCACATTAAATACCGTTTTCTCAAGATTGACCAGGTTCAGCAGTGCGCTAAAGCCCTCAGGGTCAATATTGTCTGCAAAGAAGACCCTCGGCAGGCCCTTGCGTTTGGCTACCGGAAGGAGGTTGTGCTGTGGATGAGCAAGGGCCCGAAACAGGGCAATACCGCCAAGGGCCGATCCCCCGATGCCCAGTACGACAAAGTCTTCACACTCCTTGATGAGACGCCTGGCTGTCTTCGAGACCTCCTTTAAAGCCGTCTGGTCATAGGGGAGTTCGTAAAACGGGAGGTCTCCGCCTTTCCTTCGCTGTTGCAGGTTTTGATGAACAACTCTGAACGGCTCTGACATGGCGTTGATCTGTTCCACGGTCAGGCCGTGCCTGCGCCCTACAGCATCGGTCATCATGCTGCCAAAGTCCAGCATCACCCTCATGGAGCGTGTCCAGGACTTGTCATTCCAGCGTTTCATTGGAACTCCTTAACTGTGACGGTTTAGTCCATAATAGAAACCCTTGCCCTCAGGGCAAGGTCAGAGTTCAGTGGCTCTGCCATCTGAACGATAGAACCTCAGATAGAACATGCCCCATTCGAATAACCTCAAGCCAGGTCGTCATGGGGAGAATCAGCAGCGGGGGCAAATGGCCTCGTAGGGCGGGGCACCGCACCCGCCGTAAAGGCTAGTGTCCAAGGACAATGCCCTTTTGGCCGGTAC
>JAQYWL010000404.1 GCA_030145035.1 Desulfobacteria bacterium
CATTTTTTTTCCCCTGCACAAACAGGTCCCTGACGCGGGAAGCCCCAACGCCTACAAACATCTCTACAAAATCCGAACCGCTAATGCTGAAAAAGGGAACATCGGCTTCCCCGGCAATTGCCCGTGCCAAGAGCGTCTTGCCAGTTCCGGGTGCACCCATCAGAAGCACCCCCTTTGGGATTCTTCCGCCCAGGCGGGTAAACTTCTTCGGGTCTTTCAAAAAATCAATGATCTCACCTAACTCTTCCTTGGCTTCATCAATGCCTGCAACATCATCAAAGGTAAGCTGTGTAGACTGTTCTGATAGAAGCCGGGCTCTACTTTTTCCGAAAGACAGGGCCTTGCCCCCCCCTGCTTGCATCTGACGCATGAAGAAGATCCATACGCCAATCAACAGAATCATCGGAAACCATGATACCAGCAGATTCATATACCACGGGGATTCCGCAGGAGGTTTGGCTTTAATGGTTACCCCGCGACTTCTAAGAATCTTAATCAAGTCTGCATCTTGAGGGGCAAAGGTCTTGAAACGGGCACCATCCACCTGAGTACCGGAGATCCCCTGACCCTGAATCACAACCCCAACAACATTGCCCTTTTCGACTTGAGCCATGAATTCCGTGTAACTGATCTCACTGTCCCGGACCCTCGACTGGTTGAACAGGTTAAAGAGTAAGATCATCATAAGGCTGATCACCAGCCATAGGGCCAGATTTTTGTAAAAAGGGTTCACGAAAGGATAACCTCCCTGCCTACAGGTAGTTTCTTGAGTTCGTTGAGTTTATTGGGTTCTAACACAACAAACAGCAGAATCTTGCAACTTATATGGAATATAATACACTGAAGCCGGGATTTCAATCTTTATTAATCATGTCGGCAAGAGTTCAGCTTTCAAGACCTTTTTCGTTTTCTCGGTGACCTTGGCCGAATCATCTATGCGGTATCCCCCTACCCATATAATTCTCCCGCCGCTAAGGAGAATGGGACAGCGCAGCCTCTGTGATCGGGGAACCTTGTGGTTGATAAAAAAGGTCTTTACCTTCTGTGAACCGGCCATCCCCAAAGGCTTGAATCGGTCTCCGTGCTTGAAGTTTCTAACCTTGAGCGGAAAAGTCACCGCAGTCAGGTCAAAAATCGCTGTGGTCATAGGATAGTTCTTAGGATGAGAGATTTTATCGGCATCGTATGCCGAAAGCTTTAGAAGAATGCCGATTTCACGGATAAAGGTAGTCTGTATCCGGGGTATGTGATATTCAAACCCTACAATTTCTTCAGGGAGACCCAATAAAAAGATGACCTTTTCCCGATCACGAACCACCATAACCCCCTGCGGCAGATCCAGACGTCCCGAAGGTGAAGGCTCTGCGATGAGCCGGGCTACTGCTTCGACGTGAACATGGCCCAGTCGTTTCAGTTCCCCTTTTAGTGACAAGACAGCGTGGCGTACCAGACGACGCAATAGCGCCGGATGCAGATCAGGGAGCCCGCGAGTCATAAGGGACAGGCGATCTGGAGTATGGTCCAGTACAAGGTCCTGAAGTGTCCTCCTAACCTCCTGGTCCCAGAAATCCTCTTCATCTCTGAGAATGGAGGCAAGTCGGTTCAGGGCACTGACCGTATTCGGGTTATAGCGCTCCTTAAGGTGAGGCAGCAGTTCATGACGTATCCGGTTCCGGAGGTATTTTGTATCGATGTTGGAATGGTCTCTCATGTACTCAAAGCCACCCAGTTCGAGGAAGGCCAATATGTCTTTCCTGATCAAGCCTATGAGTGGTCGGATGATGCGTCCGTGGCGAACAGGAGGGATGCCGGTAAGTCCCAGGGGGCCTGTTCCTCGCAGCAGATGCATGAGGATCGATTCAGCATTATCATCTGCATGATGCCCAAGGGCAATCTTGCTGGCAGAATACTTGGCCGCTACCTCGTCATAGAAGGCGTAACGAACTACCCTTGCTGCTTCTTGGAGGGATAGTCGATGCTCGGCACCATATTCTGCTACGTTTTTTGAACCTATCTCACAGGGAATACCCAGACTTGCGGCCAGTCTGCCAACAAAGGCTGCCTCCTGATCTGCAATTGCTCCGCGTAATTGGTGGTTCAAGTGTGCTATGACCAATCGGAGAGACCACTTAGGCCCAAGGGTCACAAGACTGTGAAGAAGCGCCACAGAGTCCGGTCCGCCTGAAACGCCCACCAGTACCGTATCTCCCTCATCGAGCATGTGATAATGGTGGATAGCGGCCTCAACCGCAGACAAGAAGCCGTAATCTTTTCTAGGGGTAGGCATGGAACGTGATAGGTATTTAAAGTCGCCATGGAGCTTGAGTCAAGGGAAAAGAGACCGGAGGGCTGATGTGATTACCTGAAAAAGCGGCCTATGCCGTGAATGCAAGTCGTCAGTGGCCTGAGCCACGAGTAAACAAGTCGTTCATAGTTGCGGCTGAAGGACATAGAGAAGGGCTTGCTCAGACCAATATCAACCAGACGGCAATACAGGTGGAGCGGGTTCCATGTGTGCTGTAACCAGAGGGCAAGACGTTCCAAAAACCGTGTCCTCTTTAAAACAAAATATTATGCACAAATGCGAGTGCTCCATATACTGAAACAAGAAAGAAGTCAAGCGAAAAAAGGCCCACACAGTATATTCTTCTCTTGACCTATATATGGTATGCCTCCGCATCTCCCACCTGAGATCGGTTCTACATGCTTTCAAAGGCGCTTTAGTGGCCTCTGATGCGCTGAGGCGATCCGGCCGCAGAAGAACAGAACTATGAAAGTACCTTTCAGGTTCATGCTTGTCTTTTGCAGTTGAAAGAGAGCTCACTTTAAGCTATAAAGTAATCGCTTGGTTGCGCTAAGCGGGAAGCTAGCGGTGTCCTGTTACCCGAAATCCGCTTGATGCGGGGCTGAATTCCCTTTTGAGGGCCTCCACTTCCATGTTCCAAAAGCTGTTCCCAGGTCGGGCACCACGCAACAGGCGGTTACGAACCCCGTCAGATCCGGGAGGAAGCAGCGGTAAGTAATCCAGTCTGTGTCGTGGGCTGGCTTCGGCCGAATCATGACAGCTTAAGGTGCGTTGGAAAGGGTTCGATGAAGGGTGCGCAACCAAGTTCTATGACCTCCCGCAAAACATCCCCTTTTGTCCAAGTGCTGTACTCAAGTTAGTTCGCTTCGCTCATAGTTGGAAAACAGGAATACTGGAGTATTGGAGTGATGGAGTATTGGAGTGATCGAAAATCCGACCCGCCTGCCAACGCTTGGCAGACTGAGCGCCTTCAACGCTGGCATGGATGGCAGTGGCGGGCAGGCATTCACCGTCCTTGTGGTGAACCAAATGCATAAGAACCTGCGGGATTTTACGTCTTTTCCCAACACTCCAGTACTCCGCTACTCCAATACTCCGTGAACGGTTAGTAACATGCTATGTATCCTATGACTCCAAGACGATACAATGATTTTGGCAGTTATCTCAGAAAACGCTTTGGATGCAGGGTTCAGAAGATTACCATAGATGCCGGCTTTTCCTGTCCAAACCGGGACGGAACCCTATCCTCTGGTGGGTGTATCTATTGCGATGGTAAGGGCTCTGGTACGGGAGCGGCCCGCATGGCCGAATCAATTAAGAAGCAGATTCAACAGGCAAAAGCTCGATTGGCAGTCCGGTACAAGGCCGAGAAGTTTATAGCCTATTTTCAGGCTTTTACGAATACCTACGGCCCCTGCGATATCCTCCGCAAACGGTACGATGAGGCCCTGGCAGATTCCGAGATAGTGGGGCTTGCCATTGGCACCAGGCCGGACTGCATTGACGAGGCAAGACTAAATCTTATTGAAGAATACACGGCCACGCATATGGTTTGGATTGAGTACGGACTTCAATCCATTCACAATCGAACGCTCGAAAGGATCAATAGGGGGCATACCTTTGAAGATTTTGTTCGAGCTGTGCGGATGACTCAAGGTCGAAACATACTGATTTGTGCCCATGTCATTTTAGGGCTTCCGGGCGAATCCAGGGAGGATGTCCTTGATACAGCCACAGCCTTAGCTGACCTGGGCATAGACGGCATTAAGATTCACAGCTTGTATGTCCTTAAAGAAACTCCGCTGGCACGGCTTTTTCAGGCGGGCGGTTGTACAGTCCTGGACCAGGAGACCTACGTGGAGTGGGTCGTGGCGTTCTTAGAACGTCTTTCCCCCAATATTATCGTACAACGTCTTACTGGAGATCCTGATCCCCCAGCCCTTCTTGCCCCAGGGTGGAGCTTAAACAAACAACAGACTCTTTCTCTTATCAAAAAAACGCTGGAGGTTGGAGAGACCTGGCAGGGGAAACTATTTAAACAACTGCCTCTTGACAAAGTCCAGACTGGTTCTTATTTTGATTGCAACTTTTAGCTAAATACTGATAACTACATCGAATTAACGAAGATCAAGTTATGAAATCGCTGCGCCCTGCCCGCCATTGCCAGGCACGCTAGCGTGTAAGCTGCATGCCGTACGGGGCGTTGGCAGGCGGGGATTTTATGCAACGCGGCTGCGCCGCTCAAAAGGGAAATTCCTATCCGCCGTAGGCGGATCATGTGGACGTGAGGAGGTGCCCCTGAACATGAGAAAAAGCAAGGCCCCGTCAGGCGAATCAGGTCAAACTGAAGTGGCCGAAAAACCCGAGGGAGATGCCTCCGACAAGGCAAAGGAAGGCTCAGCCGAGGAGGAAAGCCTTGAAGAGCGCCTCGGAGCTGCGGAGGCAAGGGCCGAAGAAAACTACGACCGAGTTCTCAGGATAACGGCAGAATTTGAAAATTACAAGAAACGTATGGAGCGGGAGACGAACGATTTTAGAAAATTCGCCAACGAATCGGTCATCAAGGATATTCTGCCGATCGTGGACAACTTGGAAAGGGCACTCGAAATCCCGTACGGGAATAATGAGAAGGCCTTCCAGGCTATGCGGGAGGGCGTCCAGATGACCCTGAAAGGGCTCCTTAACAGCCTTGAAAAGTTTGGTGTTGTCCCTATTGAGTCTTTGGACAAGCCCTTTGATCCAAATTTTCACCAGGCCGTCATGCAGAAAGAATCCGAGGGGCACTCTGAAAATACGGTTTCCGAGGAATTTCAGAAGGGATACATGATGAGGGACCGACTTCTTCGGCCAGCCATGGTCGTGGTTTCCAAGAAAGCGGATTCCAAGTTAGGGGTCAAATCACATGACCCCAAGGATAAACATAAAATTGATGTAACGATTTAATGAGGAACTTAGGGGCTTCGCCCCAACTGGAGTATTGGAGCAATGGAGTACTGGAGTGATGGTTTTAGAGGAATAAGAAAACATTTTTTGTGCTTCTACTACCCACTACTCCAGTACTCCAACACTCCATCACTCCCTGATTTCAATTAGTTGTAGAAATCCCCAAACGTTCAATTACAAGGAGGAATTAAATGAGTAAAGTCATAGGTATTGATCTTGGCACGACCAACTCGTGTGTGGCTATTATGGAAGGGAAGGATCCCAAGGTGATTACCAACCCTGAAGGGGCACGTACCACGCCGTCCATGGTGGCCACGACCGGCAGTGGGGAACGGCTTGTGGGCCAGGTGGCCAAGCGACAGGCTGTGACCAATCCCGAGAATACGGTTTTTGCGGTCAAGCGCCTTATTGGACGAAAGTATGCTTCGGCAGAAGCTCAGCGCGACAAAGAGATTTGCCCCTATAAGATCACCCAGGCTCCCAATGGCGATGTCCAGGTTGAGATCCAGGGGAAGGCTTACAGCCCGGCCGAAATTTCATCGTATATTCTGCAAAGCATGAAAAAGACTGCCGAGGAATACCTGGGTGAGAAGGTTACCGAGGCGGTCATTACGGTCCCGGCCTATTTTGACGACAGCCAACGCCAGGCGACCAAGGATGCAGGCCGGATCGCAGGCCTGAACGTCCTAAGGATCATCAACGAGCCGACCGCAGCGTCTCTGGCTTATGGTCTTGACAAGAGAAAAGATGAGAAAATTGCCGTATTCGACCTGGGTGGGGGGACCTTTGATATTTCTTTGCTGGAGATTGGCGAAGGGGTTTTTGAGGTTAAATCCACCAATGGCGATACCCACCTGGGCGGTGAGGATTTTGATCAAAGGATTATCGATTACATTGCCAATGAATATAAAAAAGACCAGGGGATCAATATCCGTAATGACAAGATGGCCCTGCAGCGCCTAAAGGAGGCTGCCGAAAAGGCGAAGATGGAGCTTTCGACCTCCATGGAGACTGAGATTAACCTCCCCTTTATCACGGCTGATGCCAGCGGCCCCAAGCATCTGAATATGAGGCTGACCCGGGCCAAACTGGAAGGTCTGATTGAGGACTTGTTGGAAAAACTGGTTGGGCCCTGCCGGACCGCGTTAAAGGATGGGGGTCTGAGCCCCTCAGACATCAACCAGGTCATATTGGTGGGTGGCATGACCCGGATGCCGGCCGTTGAGCAGAAGGTGAAGGAGATCTTTGGTAAAGATCCTCACAAGGGGGTGAATCCCGATGAGGTGGTGGCCCTTGGAGCAGCCATCCAGGCCGGGGTCTTGAAAGGTGATGTCAAGGATGTGCTTCTCCTGGATGTGACCCCGCTTTCCCTTGGGATTGAAACCCTTGGCGGCGTATTTACCAAATTGATCGAAAAGAATACCACGATACCCACGAAGAAGGGTCAGATATTTTCCACCGCTGCTGATAATCAGCCTGCGGTTTCGATTCATGTGCTTCAGGGCGAACGCGAAATGGCCGAATACAACAAAACTCTGGGCCGCTTTGAACTGGTTGGCATCCTCCCGGCGCCCCGGGGCATGCCGCAGATTGATGTCACCTTTGACATCGATGCCAATGGAATTGTCCATGTCTCTGCCAAAGATCTGGGGACCGGAAAGGAACAATCGATACAGATCACCGCATCCAGTGGACTTTCGGAAGAGGAAATCCAAAGGCTGACAAAGGACGCCGAACTGCATGCCGAGGAGGACAAAAAGAAAAGAGCCCTGGTAGACGCCCGGAACCACGCTGACAGTCTTATCTATCAGACTGAAAAGTCAATGCGAGAACTGGGCGACAAGGTAGATCCGAGCCTCAAGTCAAATATCGAAGGGGCCATTGAAGGTCTCAAGAAGGCCATGGAAGGGACCGATACCGATGAGATCAAGCGTCTCAGTGAAGAACTGATGCAAACCTCTCACAAATTGGCTGAAGCCATGTATGCTAAGGCCTCTGGCGCAGAGCAGGCAGGTGAGCAAGCTGGTGGGCCTTCTGCACAGGCCGAAGCTAAGGGTTCCAAGGACGAAGACGTGGTGGATGCCGATTTTGAGGAGGTTAAGGATAGTCAAGATAACAAATAATCGCATAAGATCCGAGCCGCAAAACGAAGAAAGTCCCGCAGCACCCAAGGTGCTGCGGGATTTTCTCTTTATCAAGGCAAAAATGTGTGATAGAAAAAACTTGGGGGCTTCGCCTCAATTGGAGTACTGGAGCAATGGAGTACTGGAGTGATGGTTTTAGAGGAATAAGAAAATACTTTTTTTCCCGCTTTTACTACCCAATACTCCAGTACTCCAACACTCCATCACTCCCTATAAATGCCATAAATAGATCGCAGCAAAAAAAACTATGATTTCAATGAGTTGTAGAATTTACGAGACGTTATAATTATGAAACAGTACCGCATTGATGAGCTTCGGCCCATGGACTATGAGAAGATCAAGGCATATTTGGATGAGCGTTTTGGTTCTTCCCACATGGAGGGTGTCTACTGGGTACCTCTGGATGCTGATCTATTGGATGAGGTTCAGGCCGCCCATGCCGACTGCCAGCCATTCTATTTTGGTGTTGTACTGGAGGCAACGGTGATCTCGTTTGAATTCTTGATCCGAACGCGAAACCGTGTTCGGTGTGACTGTATTCATTATGCCAATGAGGCACAAAGAGACAGCATTATTGGTTTTGCAGATTCAATTTTTGAGAGACTGAAGATTCTGACCTGAAAGATCTGAAATATGATACGAACAGCCCTGCTCTCAGCCTGGGTCGTTTTGATCACCCTCATTTGTGCTACGGTTGCCATCGTTGTATCATTTTTAAGAAAGGGTGGTAACTTCGCTCACTTGGTGGGAAGGTTCTGGGCAAGGTCCATTGTTCTTGTGAGCCGTGTCAAGGTATCCGTTCAAGGATTGGAACATATCGATCCCTGTGCCGCCTACGTTTATATGGCCAATCACCAGAGCTTCTTCGATGTTTTGGCACTGCTCGGGTATCTGCCGGTCCAGTTCCGATGGCTGGCCAAGAAGGAACTCTTCCAGATCCCTGTCTTTGGGTATTCAATGGCGCGCGTGGGCTATATCAGTATTGACCGCTCTAATCGAAAGTCGGCCTACAAAAGCCTTCTGGAGGCAGCTCAAAAGATTGCCCGGGGGGTTTCGGTGGTGGTCTTTCCGGAGGGGACGCGGAGCACAGATGGTCAGATCAAGCCATTTAAAGGAGGTGGTTTTTACTTAGCCATTCGCTCGGGACGACCCATTGTACCTGTTGCTATTTATGGGAGTCACCATGTCATGCCAAAAGGGAGGCTCCGGATAAAACGGGGTCAAATTATTCTCAGTATCAACCCGCCTATTGAGACGACACATTACAACAACAAGACCAAGGAAGTCCTGATGGAATCGGTCAGGTCCACAATGAAAAGAGACCTGGAAAGGATAAAAGCAGGAGGTCTGAAGTAAGGGATGCGCAAGGAAATCTTGGGGGTTGTGCTCGTATTTGCGCTCATATTTACGGCTGTGAGCCTCCTTTCTTACCACCCGTCGGATCCTTCCATTAACCGTGCCGGGGCTTCAGCCGATGTCCGGAACCTGTTCGGACCGGCGGGTGCCCACGTGGCTGGTTTTCTCATCTGCCTCTTTGGGCTGGGCGCCTTCTGGATACCCGTCCTCTTGCTCATTATCAGTTTGTATACCTTCAAGGCGTACGCCAGGGGGTTGATCATACTGGCCGTTGTGGGTGGCCTGCTGTTAGCGGTTACGACCGGGGGGCTTTTGTCGATGCATCAAAGCCACTATCTGGTTTTTGGAAAGCGGTTTTCGAGCGGTGGGATTGTGGGAATCCCCTTGGCCAAGATTGTCTTGAAGTATTCCAACAGGACGGGGGGACTCGTTTTTCTTCTCACTATCTGGACCATCGCTTTCGTTATGACCACCCGGCTATCACTTGTTGCTCTGTTTAAATCGCTTACCAGGATTTGCACCGGGGTATTCAAGCGGGCAACTACTGCCTGGATCATCTGGAGAGAGCGCCGCAAGAGACGCACTGAGTCAAGATATAAGCATTCACCCAGAAAGAAAGCTTCTGTAAAAGTTATAGGACCCCGCCGGAAACAACTCAAGGAGGTCCCGGCTGGCAGACAGCAAATTTTTGAATTCATGGCTGCGGGCCAGGGGTTTAGGCTCCCGCCCATAGACCTGCTGGAGGACTCTAAGACAGAGGTCAAACCAGTGGATCACGAAAGCCTCCAGATGCAGTCGAGGCTCCTGGAAAAGAAGCTGAGCGATTTTGATGTATCGGGCAAAGTCGTGGCTGTGTACCCCGGGCCGGTGGTTACCATGTACGAATATGAGCCTGCACCGGGTGTTAAGATCAACAAGGTGGTGAGCTTGGCGGATGACCTGGCCATGGCCCTTCGGGCTACCAGCATTCGTATCGTTGCGCCCATTCCCGGCAAATCCGTCATCGGGATAGAGGTTGCAAATGCAAGCAGGGAACCCGTAAGGCTGGAAGATATCATTGCCTCTGAGGCCTTTGAACGTTCGAATTCCAAGCTAACCCTGGCTCTGGGCAAGGACATCACGGGAAATCCGGTTATAACCGATTTGGCAAAAATGCCCCACCTTTTGATTGCAGGCGCCACGGGATCCGGCAAGAGCGTGGCCTTGCACGCCATGATCTGCAGTATCCTGTACAAGGCAACCCCGGATGAGACAAAGCTCCTGTTGATCGACCCAAAGCGCATCGAGCTATCTGCCTACGAAGGCATCCCGCACATGATCTCACCCGTGGTTGTGGATGCCAGGAAGGCAACCCGGACCTTGCATTGGGCAGTTCATGAGATGGAGCGCCGTTATACCCTTATGGCTGAAAAGAGCGTGCGTAACATATACCAGTACCATCAAAAGCTGGCCAGAGAGATGGACATGCTTAAACAGACCGAAGGGTCAGGGGATAGACCTGCGCCTGAGACTGAAAGTATGCCTGAAGGGCTCCCCTTTATTGTGATTGTCATTGACGAGCTGGCCGATCTTATGCTGGTAGGTTCCAGGGATGTAGAGTTAGCCCTGACGCGCCTGGCCCAGATGGCCCGTGCGGCCGGTATTCACCTGTTGATTGCCACCCAGAGGCCTTCGGTTGATGTCTTAACCGGCATCATCAAGGCCAACTTCCCAACCAGGGTCTCCTTTCAGGTTTCTTCGCGAACTGACTCCAGGACTATCCTGGATGCCAATGGCGCCGAGACTCTCCTGGGAAAGGGTGATATGCTCTTGCTTCCTCCTGGTACTGCCAGGCTGCAGCGTATCCACGGGGCCTATGTTTCGGAGGTCGAGATTCGTAGAATCATAGAATTTTTGAAGAACCAGCAAAAACCGGTTTATGACGAAGAGATCCTCAAGGCCAGGTCTCAGGACGAGGATAACAAGGGTGAAGATGAATACGACGAAAAATACGATGAGGCTGTTGCTCTGGTCACCGAGACCGGACAGGCTTCCATCTCAATGATTCAGCGTCGTCTGAGAGTAGGGTATAATCGAGCGGCCAGAATGATCGAAGTGATGGAACGTGATGGCGTGGTGGGGCCATCTGACGGAAGCAAGCCTCGAGATGTGCTGGTTAAGGGATATGGTGATTCATAATAAAGAAAAAGTGAGCTAAAGTGCCTAAAGTTGATGTAATCATTAGCAATTCGGGAATTACGAATTTGGGGATTGAAGGAATTGCGTCTAATTTTAATCCCTCAATCCCTGAATTCCTGTATCCCTTAATTCTTTTTAACTTTAGTTAACTTTAGGCACTCAATATCATAAAGATCATGATTCGATGTCTCTTCATTTGTATTTTTCTATTCAGTGCCTCGTATAACACATGCTGGGGCCTGGGTGCGGCCGACATCCTGGACCGGGTCCAACACCGATATGCAGCAGGCGATTTTGAGGCCGATTTCGTCCAGGAGTCGCATTTAAAAGCGATGGGCATAGTTGACACAGCAAAGGGTCACCTCTATTTCGGTCGTCCTGGCACGATGCGTTGGCACTATAAGACGCCAGAGGAATATCTCATTATAACGGACGGGGACACGGTCTGGATTTACAGGCCAGCAGAAAACCAGGTTATGCTGGGTCGGGCTGTCGACTATTTTGGCAGCAAAAAGGGCACAGACTTCTTTACCAAACCCGGGGAACTTTCCAGGGAATTCATCCTTGAACTCGCGCCCAAGGAATTTCATGAAAAAGACCGTTACGTCTTGAGGCTTGTTCCGAAGAGAGAGCGGCCCAGCCTGGCCGAACTTTATTTGTTCGTCTCAAAAGAGACTTTTGACATCGTGCAAGCGGTTACCTACAATGCCTTTGGAGACAAAACAACTATCCGGTTTGACAGCTATAGGTTTGACCAGGGGCTAAATTCATCCTTGTTTGTATTTGAAATCCCGAATGGCGCAGAAGTGCTGCAGCTTCAGGGCGAACAAGATGGGATTGCGGAATGAAAGAAAAGTTCGGCATCCTTCATTCCTCGGTTTACACTTTTCAAGAATGCGGGCGCCAAGAGATAAATTCTTTTGTTCGTACTTTTTGGTGTCAGGTGTCAGGTGTCAGGTGTCAGGTGTCAGGTGTCAGGTGTCAGGAACTGAAAAAGCAAGACCTGAAACCTGAACACTGAAACCTGAACACTGGTCAATAGGTGTAAACTACTTTATGGCGAAAATGAAGGATGCCTGAAAACCTAATATTGAATATTGATTTTCCAAGGCCCTTTCATTATTTGTCAATCGTCAATCGTCAATCGTCAATCGTCAATCGGTGAACGGTTCACGAATAACGACTCCGGGCCGCGTAAACCGGCTGGACAACCAGTCAATAGCGTTATATATTGTACGAAATTCATATGCCTGTGAGGAGACCACAAGATGCCCATCTTCGAATATCACTGTATGAAATGCGACAAGGATTTTGAGGTCCTGGTCCTTGGAAACCAGAAGATCAGTTGTCCTACCTGCAACGGCAAGAAGGTCAAAAAGCTCCTTTCTGCTTTCAGCCACAAGAGTGATGGTGAGTTCTCAAGTTCAAAGGGTTCTGTGTGCAGCTCTTGTAGCGCCACAACCTGCAGCACCTGTGGCCATTAAATGAACGTCTCGGAAACTTTACAAGTTCTTGCAATCATAAGCTGTTTGATAGTTGCGGTTTTCTGCCATCCACATAGGGTGATGGAGTACTGGAGTACTGGAGTGCTGGAGTGCTGGAGTACTGGAATATGTGCAGTGCGTTACGAGTTAGAATTTCTTGGACCTGTCCGGTTACTTGAAAAATCCCCCTAA
>JAQYWL010000315.1 GCA_030145035.1 Desulfobacteria bacterium
TGGCAGGCGGGTCGCTCTCGCTCAGGCGAGGCGGACGTGGGCGCACCGGTCGAATTGTTTTTGAGAGTCTATTTCATCCAAGGAGAACCGATCCATGTCAATGGAATTGAGGATGTTATTGGCAATAGTTTTGTCATTTGGGGTATTCTTCTTGTACCAGGTAGTCTTTGTGAAAGAGGCCCCATTGGAAAAGAAAGTGCCGCCCGAGAAAGCAGAAGGGGTGAAGAAGCAGACCTTTGCAATGGATGAAGATGTCAGGCCCCTATATGAACAGCCATCACAAGGAGAAATAGGCATTCCAGGACCATTGCGAAAAGGGAGAACGATAACTGTTTCAACGCCTCTTTATGTGGCAGAATTTACGGAAAACGGTGGGGCACTCAAGACCTTTAAGCTGAAAAACTACAAGGAAAGCTTACGGACTGACGCCCCCATGAAGGAACTCATCCAGTTATTAGATGAGCCTGAATATACGCTTGGGGTCTCTTTTCTAGGAGAAAGTGTAAATGGGTTGAAAGAGGCAGTTTTTGATGCGGCCGCGGGGAGTGATTTCGTGGATGTCACCGAGAGAAGCAAGCGCTTGGTCTTTACCTGGACATCATCAGAGGGTGTTACGATTCTCAAAACCTACACCTTTTTGCCAGACACCTATGAAATAGGCCTGGAAATTAAGGTGAGAAACCTTTCACCGGAGGCAATAGATAACAATCTAACCATTTCTTTGAAAAACAGCCTCAAAGGGGCCGAGGACTCCAGATATGTTTTTTGTGGTCCCGCGGCTATGATCGACGGAGAGCTTAAAGAGATCAAGATTAAGAAAATCGCCAGTCAAGACAAGTATGTAGGCCGTATAGCGTGGATGGCTTATGAGGACCAGTATTTTGTGTCAGCCATAGTACCGCAAGAGGCCCGGGAGGCGAGCCTGGGGCTTGGGATAACACCCACGGAGGTCCTTGAAACCGTTTATATAGACCCTTCAGGGCCCGTACCACCCAGAGCGGAGCGGACTTACCAGTACACGGTCTATTTCGGTCCAAAGAGTCTCGAAACGCTCGGTTCCGTGGGAGCAGACCTTGCAAAAGTTGTCGATTTCGGGTTTTTTGATATCATTGCAAAGCCGCTGCTACACGCCATGAACTTCATGCATCGGTACATTCCCAACTATGGCATCGCCATCATCATCATCACGATTTTTGTGAAGATACTCTTCTGGCCGTTGAGCAACAAAAGCTATAAGTCTATGAGCCAGATGAAAAAGTTGCAGCCCAAGATGGCAGAGCTCCGGGCCAAGTACAAAAACGACAAGAAGATGATGAACCAGGAATTGATGAATCTTTACAAGCTGTACAAAATCAACCCCCTGGGCGGCTGCCTCCCAATGGTTTTGCAGATACCCGTATTTTTTGCGTTTTACAAGATGTTGTACCAGGCCATTGAATTAAGGCATGCTCCATTTTTGTGGTGGATCGACGATCTGTCTGCACCCGACCGGTTGTTTAGCTTCAACTTCGAAATACCGTTGATGGCAGCACCTTACGGGATACCCGTGTTGACCCTTATCATGGGTGCATCGATGTTTTTCCAAATGAAGATGTCTCCGCCACCCGGGGACCCCACACAGGCCAAGATGATGATGCTCATGCCAATCTTTTTTACGTTCATATTCATAAACTTTCCGTCAGGGCTTGTCTTATACTGGCTGGCAAACAACATCCTTTCGATGGTTCAGCAGCATTACATTACCAAGAAAACAGCTTGATGACGGAGGTATCAATCCCATGTTGGCTAACTCTGAATTCAAGGGAAAAACAAAAGAAGCGGCTGTGAGGAGGGCGTGCGAGGAACTGGACGTTTCTGAGGAGCAACTTGAAATCGAAGTGCTTTCTTATGGCTCCACAGGGATATTCGGACTGGTAGGTGCCAAGAAGGCTCAAATAAGGGTGAGCCTGCGGGAAGCCCTAAAAGCCGGAATCGATGAGGAGAAACCTGGCACAAGGGATGAGACACAAGAGGTTGCCGAGATAGCCAAAAGAACATTGGAAGACATACTCTCTTTTATCCTGGATGACGCTACAGTCTCAGTCGCCAAATCTCCTCATGGTATAAGGCTTAAGATAGGGGCGAGCAACCCGGCCATCCTTATCGGGAGGCATGGCAGGACACTGGATGCTCTCCAATACGTCGTTCGTAAGATCGTCAGGAAAAAGAAGATGACGAAGGTTGGTATTTCCTTTGATGTGGAGGGATATCGGGACAGACGAAAGGCATCACTGACGCAGTTCGCCCTGCGCCTTGGAGAAAAGGTTAAGCATTCTGGCAGGCCGGCTACAATCAGCCCGATGAATTCCTATGACCGAAGAATTGTACATATTGCATTAAAAGATGATGCCTCGGTGAGAACCCAGAGCAAGGGTAGCGGATTGTTCAGAAAGCTGGTTATCTTACCACAGAACAAGAAAGGATAATCCACGTTCCCACGCTCTGTGTGGGAACGCATACCCCTGGGTGCTCTGTGCCCTCATACGAATGAGCATTGACTGATTCTATGTTCCCCGGAGGCAGATTAGCGCTACAAACAGACGCAGACCGTCCGCAATCCGCAATCCGCAATCGAGATAGCGATACCATAGCAGCGGTTGCCACCCCTCCGGGAGCCGGTGGTATCGGTGTTGTGAAGATTTCCGGGCCACGGGCAATCCCCATTGCGCTTCCACTTTTGCATCCTTCAAGAGACCTGTCGCGTCTAAGATCTCACCATTTGTATTATGGATCTATCATTGATCTTGAAACTGAAAAGACCTTGGACGAAGTCCTTTTTACGGTCATGAGGGCCCCTCGTACTTACACCAGAGAGGATGTGGTGGAGATTCAGGCTCACGGGAGTAGGTGTGGGCTGGGAGCGATCTTGGAGTTGGTGATAAAGCGAGGGGCGCGCTTGGCAGAACCCGGGGAATTTACCAAGCGGGCTTTCCTGAATGGTCGCATCGATCTTAGCCAGGCAGAGGCCGTCATTGAAGTGGTGACGGCCCAGACAGCCGAGGGCCTGGAACTTGCTGCAAGACAGTTGAAAGGCCACCTTTTCCAGGCAATTCAGCCGATTCGAGGGCAAATCGAGACCATGCTTGTGGAAGTAGAGGCTGCTATAGATTTTCCAGAGGACGTGGAGGATATTATCCATCCGGAACTGTTTGCCCAAAGGATGATACAGGATGTCATCGGCCCCCTGGAGGGATTGCTGGAACATTACGACGAAGGGCATGTCTATCGGGAGGGCGTGGCTGCCATCATAATCGGGTGTCCCAACGTGGGAAAGTCCAGCTTGATGAACAGGCTCCTTCAAAAAGAGCGCTCGATTGTCACCGCCGTTCCGGGGACCACGCGCGATTTTATTGAAGAGACTGTCAATATCAGAGGGATACCAATGAGGCTTATTGACACGGCCGGCCTGCATGATACGGACAACGACCTGGAAGCCGTGGGGATTCGGTTCACAAGACAGCGGCTGGACGAAGCAGATCTCGTGCTGTTTATGGTGGATTGTAGTATGCCTTTGAGCAGCGAAGACGTGCAGATTTATGATCTGGTGTGCAACCGAAAGACTATCCTGGTGATCAACAAGATAGATCTTGGGCACAATGGTCTGGTTAAAAAGATTGTTGAGCGTCTTCAGGGGCTTTTGTGGGTCGAGGTCTCCGCTTTGTATGACAGGGGTATTGAAGAATTGAAAGCCGCGGTGTTTAGGGAAGTCACGCACCAGAGCGGACCCGCTGATCTTCCCGCGATCGTACCAAATCTGCGGCACAAGGTGGCGATCGAAAAGGCCCAGACAGCCTCAAGGAATGTGGTGGAGGGCTTTGGAACAGGACGGCCTGCGGAGCTGGTGGCCGTTGATCTCAAGGAGGCCCTTGATGCCTTGGGTGAAATCATCGGAATGACTAGCACAGAGGAGGTTCTTGATCAAATCTTCAGCCGGTTCTGTATTGGGAAATAGCCTAGGTTTCAATTGTTTCACGTGAAACATTTCCACCTGTGCGGTTAGTACATTCATAATCTTGGCAATACAATTAAAAGGGTGTAAATCAAGATTGTTGGTTATTGAGTTCAATGTCCCCAAGACTAAATACGCAGCAGACGGACACGGATTTTCTCATTGCCAACAGCCGTGATTTACACTCTGAACCAACAAAACATCTGGATGTTGGTTGACCGTGGCTCCGCCGGAGACGGACTGGTTACTGGTCTTTGATCGCATATTCAATGGCATCTCTTTTGAGGATGTCGTAGTAGGTTTGTATACTTTGCACGTGGAAGACGGGCTCGCTTCCACGGCAATAACCAAACCGGCTTTTCTTGTAGTACCTTGCATTGCTGAGTAGCGGCAGGGCCCCTTCCAATGAGGACCACTTGTTGGGATCGAGCTTCATATTCGATGCTAACCTACGGGCATCCAGGACGTGGCCCGAGCCAACATTATATGCGGCAAGTGCAATAAACAACCGGTCTTGGCCTTGGGCCGTGTCGTACAGGTCGTAGAGCTTCCGCAGGTATCTGACTCCGCCCATGATGCTTTGTTGTGGGTCCAGCCGATTCTCAATTCCCATTTCTTGTGCGGTGGGCAGGGTGAGTTGCATTAAGCCCTTCACCCCCGTGAAGCTCCTGGCCCGGGGGTTGAATTGAGATTCCTGATATATAAGAGCGGCAATCAGACGCCAGTCGAATCCATACCCTTCAGAAGCTTTTTTAATAGTATGCTGATACTTGGGAAATCGTGCCTTAATCCTTTGCCGAAACTTTTTTATGTCGAGATGATCAAATTTTTCCACATATGCATAATACCGTTTGTATATATCGTTAAGGGTGCCATCCTGTTTAATCCTATCAAAAAACGTATTTATTTTGTCCAAGAGGGCGCCCTCTCCTTTTTTAACAGCCCATCCCAGGGACTGGGGTTCCCCTATGGGAAAGGCTATACGAATGTCAGGATAGTAGCGGCGATTCAACAGAGCCACATTGGAATCTGCCACGGTTATCTCGGTCCTGCCCTTTGCCACGTCTTCGATGATCTCTTCCGTGGAAACATCGTGTTCAACCTGAATGGTTATATCAAGGCGATTTCCCTTGAGTTTCTTCAACCTTTCCTCGTAGGAGGTTTGCCCTCGGACGCGGATGGTCTTTCCCTCCAGGTCGTCAATGCTGTTGACCTGTAAATTGTCTTTATGGGTAATGACCATTTGCTGTACAGAAAGGTACTCGCTTGAAAAATCTGCCACTTCCAGCCTTGAGGGGGTTATGGTCACACTTGAGGCAACAAAGTCACCCTCCTCTTCGTCCAGAGAGGGCAGTAACTTGTTCCAGGATTTGCATACCTTTACCTTTAGTTCAAGCCCAAGAAAGTCCGCAAAGGCCTTTGCCAGGTCATATTCAAAGCCCATCCCCTGGTTCCTGTAGATATAGTAGCAATGGGCGTTGTTGCGGGTGATCACTGTGATGGTGCCGGATTTTTTGATTCTATCCAGTGCGCGGTTTTCGCCACAGGCACACAACAACAACGCTCCTGCAAGCAAGAGGAGAAGCAGTTTTTTGCGGATCAGGAGGAGATTGCTCATAAGGGAAGCTGTGGTATAATAAGCTGTTGCCACCCATGTCGGCTGAATGAAGGATTTGCCGGATCAATATCGTTCTAATCGTCTTCATAAGGCAAAAACTTGAGCCCTTTGCATAACCCCTTTTGTAACCGTTCACTGGTTCAGGGTTCAGAGGTTCAGGGGTTAACCGAACAAATGTTGAGAGGTGACCCCTTGTCACCGCTTCACTCCTTGATGATCAAGGAAAAACAAGAACAGGACAATCATCAATCTTATGCGCCCATCTTAACTGTCACGTAATATTGCTGATTGCCCCGCTCTATCAAGAGGACGACGGAGTCCCTTTGTCGGTATTTGATTAGTCCCCTGTTGAAGCCATTGAGTGTTTTCACTGTAATCTCATTGATCTTACGTATCACGTCACCGGGGCGTGCTCCGATCCGGTGAAGGTAGGAGTTGGGTCGAAGTTCGGCGAGCATAACACCGGATTTGGCTGAAACACGGAATTTTAGGCGCCGAGCCACAGAGATTTTCTCCACACGGACTCCGAGTAGATTGTAGGCAAGATCTTCAGCCAATTCTTCCGGGAATGTCCGGGAACGGGGCCGCACCACATAGGCTTTTGTGTCCTTCCAGATCGTGATAGGGATAATATCTCCAGCAGCAAAATCTCGGATTGTAGCATAGTATGCTTGCCTGGAGGAGACGCGCTTGTTTCCTACAAAGGTGATGATATCACCCGGTCGCAAACCCGCTTCCCGGGCCGGACTGTGATCGGTCACCTCGGCAATGAGAACACCCTTTGCTTCCGGAACAGAGAAATAGCGGGCGAGCCTTGGGTCAAGATCCTGTGCAAAGAGACCAAGCCAGGCGATTTGAACCTCTCCATACTTAACGAGATCGTCAATGACCCGCTTGGCCTTGTTGATCGGGATGGCAAAGCCGATCCCATGGGCCTTGGAGTATATGGCCGTGTTAATACCGATAAGCTCGCCGTTTATATTCAAGAGAGGGCCTCCGCTGTTGCCGGGGTTGATGGAGGCGTCGGTCTGGATGAAATCCCGATATATGCGGTTTTCAGCCTGGATCGAACGGTTTAGAGCACTGATAACGCCTGTGGTAACTGTGTTGGAGAACCCAAAGGGGTTGCCGATGGCAATCACGGTTTCTCCTATCATGAGATCGTCGGGATTCCCCATTTGAATAGCCGGCAACGGCTCCTTGGGGTGTATGCGAAGGACAGCTAAGTCAAAATCGGGTGCGGCACCTACCAGCTCGGCCTCAAATTCCCGCTCATCCCTGAGAGTGACCGTAATCTTGGCACTTCTGGCGATAACATGTTCGTTGGTAAGGATGTATCCGCGGTTTCCATCGATGATAACGCCCGAGCCCAAACTGTTACGCTTGTAACGTCTCTGGTAATTATGTTCGAAAAAGTCCCTGAAGAAGGATTCGAAGAACGGATCAAGGCCAAAGTCGAAGAATGGATTGGAGCGCTTTATCACCTCATATTCGCTGCTGATATTGACGACGGCAGGGCTCACTTTCTTGACCGCCTTGACGATTGCGTTTTCTCGGGGAAAACCAGCAGAGTATGTCTTGCCGGGCAAAAAGGTGGCCAGGCCAAGTATCACGAAGATAACGGTTAGGCGCTTAGTTCTAAAATTCGTGTTTTTTCTGGCAGAAAATTTCTTGCTATATTCAATCATAAGTGAGCTAAAGTGCCTAAAGTGTCTAAAGTGAGCTAAAGCCCGCCCTGCCCGCATATTAATCCCCTCTCCCCTGGCGGGAGAGGGTTAGGCCTGCCCTGGCGCTTTGCTCTTATTGCGGGCTATCAAGCTCGCAAACCAGGTCTGGGCCAGGGGTGAGGGGGAAGACGTGCGTCAGCACTATGCAAAGGTCTCGCATGTTGACAGATCAGTTAGGTATCGGGTAACAATAGTTTGTGCGACCTATAGTCGAAAGCGAGAAGTAAAATAAAATCGCGAAGCGATTTTATTCATAACAAGGAAACCATGCCCCGTCAATCCTTGCAAGAGATATTGGCTCTGGTCCAGCACCCAAGCCACTATCTGGGTACAGAGATCAATGCGCTCAGAAAGGACCCCGAGAAGATCCGGCTCCGCTTTGCCCTGGCCTTCCCGGACCTCTATGAGATAGGGATGAGCCACCTTGGTATCCAGATCCTTTATCATATTCTAAATGTCCGGCAGGCCATTGCAGCAGAAAGGGTTTTTGCTCCGGGGGTGGACCTTGAGGCAAGGTTGCGGGCCGGCAGCATACCCCTTTGTTCGCTTGAGAGCGGCATACCCCTTTCAGATTTTGATATTGTCGGCTTCAGCCTCCTGTATGAACTTAATTTTACAAACATTTTGATGATGTTAGACCTGTCCGGCATACCATTTTATGCCCGGGACCGCGATGAATCGCACCCCTTTGTTATTGCTGGTGGTCCATGCACCTTCAACCCGGAGCCTTTGTCCGACTTTTTTGATGCCATGGTAGTTGGGGACGGCGAGTTGGTGGTCGTTGAACTGGCAGATGCGTGGCTGGCATGGAAGGATTCCGGTGCCGACCGCGAAGCGCTTCTCAAGACCTGGTCGGGCCTGGAGGGGGTTTATGTTCCTTCGTTCTTTCGGGCGGATACAGACTCCGATGGGCTTCAGGTCGTAACACCTCAGTTTCCTGAATACAGGACTGTCAGGAAGGCTTTGGTTTCAGACCTTAATCTGGTCCCTTTTCCGCCCCGCCCGGTGATCCCCTTTGGAAAGCCGATCCACGACCGTTTGAGCCTGGAGGTCTGCCGGGGTTGCACACGGGGGTGCCGTTTTTGCCAGGCAGGAATGATCTATCGCCCTGTGCGGGAACGTGCACCTGGTGAGATCCTCTCTTTAGCAGAGGAGGTCCTGGCCAACACGGGCTATGAGGAGATTTCCCTGCTTTCCCTTAGCACAGGTGACTACAGTGCCATCCAGGTACTTGTTGAGCGGCTGATGAGTCGATTGGCCCCCGAGAGGATCGCAGTCTCTCTGCCGTCGCTCAGGGTCGGGAGCCTTACGGCAGAGCTTATGGAACAGATCAAGCGGGTACGAAAAACCGGCTTCACTGTAGCACCGGAGGCAGGAACTGAGCGCCTGCGTGGGGTGATCAACAAGAATGTCACCGAGGAAGCGCTGGAGGAGACCGTCCGGAATGCCTTCCGGCTGGGATGGCAGCTCATCAAGCTCTATTTCATGATAGGTCTTCCCACAGAGACCGAGGCCGACCTGGAGGCTATTGTTGCATTAGCAAAGCGGCTTCAGCAGGGTCGTCCGCGTAAAGGCCAAAAGGGACATATCACAGTGAGTGTTTCCACCTTTATCCCAAAGGCCCACACGCCATTTCAGTGGTGCCCCCAGATCTCTTTGGAAGAGAGCAAGGATAAGATTCACATGCTTCGAGGCAAGTTGAAGGGGGGTGGGATTCGACTCAAGTGGCAGAACCCCGAGATGAGCCTCCTTGAGGGACTCTGGGCCAGAGGTGACAGAAGGTTGAGCCGACTGTTAGTGGGGGCCTACCATGCAGGGTGCCGTTTTGACGGGTGGAGCGAACAGTTTCAATACAGACGATGGCTGGAGGCTATAGAGGCCTGCGCTGTGGATGTTGACTTCTACACAACGCGCGTACGCGAGCTATCAGAACCGCTCCCCTGGGATCATATTGACTCTGGGGTTTCCAAAGAGTTCCTGAAGCTGGAGTGGGAAAAGGCCCTTGAGGGGAGCAAAACTGTGGATTGCCGGGATGGTGAGTGCAACCTGTGCGGGGTTTGCGACCTTGAAACCGTAAAGCCGCTGACCTTTACGGCAGAAGCCGCTATCAAGGTAAGCGGTGATCCTCACAGAACCGCGGAAAAGGGCCTATTCAAGAAGCTTCAGGTTTCCTATGCCAAGCGCGGCCAGGCCAGGTATTTTGGGCACCTGGAGTTGGTGAAGATCTTGATTCGGGCTTTCAGACGCGCCCGCATCCCCTTGAGATTCTCAGAGGGGTTTCACCCGGCCCCAAAGATTTCCTTTGAATCTGCCCTTCCTGTTGGAATCGAGAGCCTGGAGGAGCGTTTTGTAGTAGATGTGCCGCTTGATGTTGCACCTGGAAGGGTGATTGAGGGTGTCAACCAGGAACTTCCAGAGGGACTCACAATCACTGCTTGTAGCCAGGTTCATCGGCGGTCGCCAGGGCCTGAGCCCAAGCTTGTCCACTACACCGTGACCCTTAAACAAGGTATCTTTTCCGAAGACAAACTTAACGATTTTTTGAAGAAAAAAGCATGGCCACTGACCAAGACGAATCGAAAAGGGCGGACCAAGACGATTGACTTGAGACTCCTTGTAAAACAACTCCACCTGCTGCCTCCAAGAACTGCGGATATGATCCTTGCAGTGCAACCAGGACACAGCGTCCGGCCGACAGATGTACTGCGTCATGTCTTTGACCTGTCTGAAGAGGCCCTGAAGCTGGCCACCATCCTGAAGGGATAACCGCTTCACCCTCTCGATAAAGGTTTTAGGCTTGACAAGTATGCATCAATAATGCATATTAATGCATATGAGAACAACATTAAACATAAATGATGAAATCTTGGAGAAGGCGTCCCGTTTGACGGGTATTAAGGAAAAAACTGCCTTGGTGAGACTTGGACTGGAAGCTTTGATTGCTCGTGAAAGCAGCAGGCGCCTCGCAAAACTGGGTGGAA
>JAQYWL010000459.1 GCA_030145035.1 Desulfobacteria bacterium
CGGCACCAATCCCAAGGTCTACTATGTCTCAACAAGGGACTGGGTCCGGAAGGCAGGCGACGTTTATACGGGCAAGAAAGGAAATGATGTAATGCCCGCGTAGCCCGAACTTAGTTCGCTTCGCCCCCCTTCGACTTTGCTCAGGGTGGTGAGCTTGTCGAACCACAATTGGAATAATGGAACAATGGAATACTGGAATGATGGGCTCAAAGGACTTAAGACAATTAAAAAATGATTTTTCCGCTTTTTACCAATATTCCACTATTCCAACATTCCATTATTCCATGAACGCTAAAGGAATTAGAAGCCACAAAAAAAGGTTTAACTTCAATAAGTTCTAGGATTTCCGAAACGTCTAAAAGGAGTGTTTGTTATGGATTCTGCATCAGCCCCATTTGATTCTGCACTAATCCCGGAGGGTGTCAAACGGTGTAAGCTTAAATGGTTTCTTTTGTGGATCGGCATCCTGCACGGCCCTGTAATGGTGGGTGTTGTCGCCACAATCATGTGCTGGGCTCTGGCCCTGAATGTGACATATCTGAACAACAATTTCCCGTTCGGGCTCTGGATTGCCGCAGACCTGGGGGTGATAGCCTTAGGGGCAGGTGCCTTCTTCACAGGTTTCTTAAGGTACATCCTGAACATAGACGAGCTCAAGAATATCGTTAATTTTGCCGTGGTTATCGGCATTATGTGCTATGCCGCGGCCCAGGCCATCCTTGGAGTAGACATCGGCCAACCCCTGAGAGGTTGGTTTATCTTCTGGCACGCAAACGTCCACTCCATGCTCACAGAGGTGGCCTTCTGTATCACGTGCTATTTCATGGTCCTGTGCATTGAGTATCTCCCCTTGATTTTGGAAAACCGCCAGATCAACAAGATAGGCTTTTTCCATGGTATGGCCCATCATCTTCATGAAGCCATGCCCACGATTGCAGCAGTCGGTGTGTTTCTTTCCTTTTTTCATCAAGGGTCTCTTGGTGGCGTCCCTGGCGTTCTTTACGGTCGTCCTTTTGCCTTTCGTGAAGGGTTCCTGGTCTGGCCATGGACCTTCTTTCTGTTCGTCCTTTCGGCCATTGCCTGTGGTCCCTGCTTCACCATACTGATTACCCGGATCACAGAGGGATTTGCGCGAAAGCGGCTCGTCAAGAGAAATGTCATTGACATTCTTGCCAGGATCTCCGGAAGGCTCCTGGCTGTTTATCTTGTTTTGAAAACTATCGATACTTTGTACTGGGTAAGCATAGCCGGGAAGGTGGGCGCTCCTTTTAGCAGTTTTTATGCGAATCATCCATATGGTTACTGGGTGTTGGTTTTGGAGCTTGGTATCCTGGGTGTTATTCCGGCGATCATCCTGCTAAGCACGAAAGCGCGACAGAATGAGAATGTCTTGATTATCGCCTGCCTGCTAAACTGCGCGGGGATCTTTATGAATCGCTGGATCATGACCGTACAGACGCTCGTGGTCCCCGTCATGCCCTTTGATAAGTTCGTCAGCTACCATCCAAACTGGGTGGAATACGCGAGCACATTGCTATACCTTTGGATAGGCGCCATTTTCATATCGATTACGTATCGGTATCTGCCGATCTTTCCGCAAGAAAAGGAGCTAAATCCACTATAGGAAGGACGCTGCTATGTTTCCATTTGCTTTTGAGTGGACACACGAACCGACTCGCTATGTGTTTATGGGTTCCGTTTACACGGTTTTAATTTCCCTGGTTGTCATTTTGCACTATTGCGGCATTCGTGCCTTCCTTGACGTGATCTGCAAGAAAGGGAAAAAGGATCATAATCATGATTAAAAGTGCCTAGCCCGCCCTGCCCGCCCTGCCCGCCCTGGCGCGACAGCCCGCCCTGGCGCGACAGAAGTTGGACCATGCCCAGTGGATAAAACCCCGGTCTGGGCCAGGGGCGCGATATGTATGCAATACAATGCGGGGGTCTAATATTTCAAGATCGGGGTCTTGCAATTTTCAGCATTTTTAAAACTGGTCTGGGCCAGGGTTGTGGAATGAATAAACCAATTGTAATACGAAATCGTATTCAAGAATAGGTCTACTTAGTGAGGAACTGATATGGATCTTGCCAGAATGATAGGGATCATGGTAGTCTTTGGTGTGCCTGCAATAATTGGTGGTGGTCTCTTCTTCCACCTATTCCACAGTTGGTTTGTCGTGGCCATATGGGAAGCATTAGTCGTTTTCGGAGCGATCACCATTGCCTATAAAGCTGCCGGCGAATCTGCGCCAAGTGAACACTAGACTAGATAGATCCTCACATCCCAACCTCTCATTCTCCACTTCACAGAACCTCAATGAGAGCAAAGAGTGCTTTTGCTCACCCGTTTCTGTCTACGTTTACTGGAAACCGAGACAAAAAGCCTAACCCGGACAAGCCGGAACCAAAAAAATTCCACCTGTGCGGTTAGAACTATTCAAATCAATCGCAAAAGCACGAAAGCAGGGAAAGTGGCTTGTCTTATTGGTACTAAAACATACCCCACTCTCATTGCTCCGAGCCTAAATCGATTTTGTTATGACTCAGGACGGGTGCC
>JAQYWL010000132.1 GCA_030145035.1 Desulfobacteria bacterium
AATAGTAGATTTGATAATCATATAAAGGGCTGCATAACCAATCTCAAATACTTTTTACATATACTGAAATCGTGCAGTAATTATTACTCATCAAGCGTGACATTTTCCTACGGATCGCTTCGCTAAATGTTACTACAGCCTGACGAGTTTAAAATAAAATGACACCTCCCTAACCATAGCAAAAGATGCTATGGTACCAGTACGTAATAGTACGTAACATTAATTTTATGGTTTTAGTCCGTGCACAGGGGGACGCCCATGAAATTATGCTTTTCGTATATCGTATAGAGATAATCGATGCTCTGACACGTAGTGAAGCTTGCGCTAAACCAATTGTTCACCTCTTTGAATCCCGCCTTGGCGGGACTTATCGCTGACTGGCTTAGACCCAATCTTTCCCCTACTTTAGTCCCTGAAATACCCAATTCCCTGACAGACCAATAAGCTAAAACACTGCGTGCCATGACCCGTTCCGGTTGTTTGCCTGGCGATAATATATATTTGACCGCTATTTTAAATATCTCGGAAACCCTTTCAACAATTGTGTCAAAGTCGTATCCCATTGCTTCAAGCCGGTACCTGCGTTCCATCTTTTCTGTCGCATCGCATAGCGCCTTCTCGACAAAATCGCTGTCTCCCAGTATCCGTTCATCACTCTTAAAGTGGATATTCATACGTCGCAACGATTTCAGAACACTCCAGCCTCCAGCGCTTCGAATCAGTCCGCCTCCGGTCAACTCCGATTTTTTCCCTTCTAATATCCCTTCTTTTCTTGCTTCCCGGAATTGTACTCCTATAGAGGCAGCTTCATTCCACCCGAGCCACTTTCCCGGGAGCGTTTGAACAGTTCATCTCCAAAATGAGAGCGTGCCTTTAGTTCGCTGTCAATGGAGCCGAGGCCGCCTAGAGAGGTCTCCAAATCAGCCATAGACCCACCCACTTTTTCCTGAATGACTGACTTGAGTCTTTTTTCAAATTGGACCGCTTGCGCTTTCACTTGTTTTTTCACAGCATCTTTGAGCACGTTGTCAAGGTTTGAGCTGAGTTTCAAGTCATAATCTTGTATTGTACCCGAAATCTCAGCCTTAAGGTCAAATGCTTTCATGTCAGAAATTGCAGAGGTGAGGGCTTTCATCAAACTATTCGTCTCTTCCTCATTCGGGGTGCCCATATTAACGGATTGAAGACTAGTCAACGAGTTTGCCTTGAGTGTTTCTCCGGCAATGGTCACCCTTGCCTCAAGATCTGCTGTCGCTCTTTTTAATACAATAGGCAACTCTGCATCAGAAGAAAGATCCATATCAGATATATCATATCCTCGAATCAAAACATTGGCCGTGTCTTTCGCGGAGGATGGATCCACGTGATTCAATGAACCATCAATTTTTAAGGAGGCAAGGCCAGTTAAGTTCACACCTGCAACTTCGTACATAAGGGGCACACCCAAAATATCCTGATCGGGTGTAATATTTCGTACCTGTCCCTTAACCAAACCTGCCGGGATCTCTATTGCGACATGGGCTATTCGAATGAGAAAATCAGGATACGCCTCCTGCTCTTTGAATCTGACATCGACACCTTTCCCACGTGTTGGTTTAACTACTTCTCTACCATGCTTTCTTTCTTTCACCCGTTCCAAAATGGGCCCTAATTTCTTATACCAGTTCAGGAAGGTGTCTGTCCAATTTCCGACCTTCTTTCCAAAGAATAGCCGGCTCGCATTCGCCATGCCCTCCGGGGAAGGGCTGTACTTTTCCTTTAGCCGATGGACATCTTCCTGTGGCGCCTTTTTCACCTCAGCCATCCGTTTTCGGAGGGAAGTCATATTTTGGCCAAGCTCTTTTTGTGCGGTCTTAATGAGGTTCAAATCCCTGCTTAATTCCTTCCGGAGGGTCAACACTTCACTAGCACCGCCAAGAATTCCTTCAATGCCTCGTTGTTTTCCGGATTTTAAACGATCTATCTTTTTTTGGTATTCTCCTAATTTGTTCTTATCCGGCAGTTTTGCCAGTCGGCTCTGCCATTTTTCCTTCTCCTTTTGGAGGTCCTCTCGAAACGATGCAATCAGTTCAAGGGACTGAAGCTTTTCTTTTTGAAGAATTTCTTTTGCATCAGGAATCTTGAAGGACGGCCACTTTACTTTTTCCTCTGATGGTTCTTTCGAAACCACTGGGATACGGGAAAGTGTTTCAGAAATCGCACCGGATGTCTTTCGAGGTGTGTTTAGTTTTACTCCCTCCAGTGTCATTTCCTTAAAGACTACCTTTCGACGCAGCAACTTTGCCCCTTCCAGTGATAAGGCCACGCGATCTACTTGAAATGCATTGGTCATGGGAGCATCAGGATTTGCCACCTCAAGTCCTGTCAAAGACAAGCCCAAAGGGAAAATAGAAAAATCCGCATCTGCAAGCTCCACTTTGGCTTTCACCAATTCAGCGCCTTTGCTTTCAATGGTTTTTTTGATGGCCACATCCACAAAAAGGAACCATGCCCCGATTACGAATAACAACAGTACGACAAAGGTGATCAAACCCTGCCAGCGAATTTTCTTCATACACCACCTCTCAACCGGGAATAGGTTGCAAAAACGTTATACAGCTTCGTAGCCTTGAAAGCTTGCATAATTCGGGTCTTTTGCACCCAGGCGAGTACATGTTCCCGGTATTGCATGATCATTTTATTCGCAATAAAGTAAAGGGGAACAAAGAGAACCATGGAGAACAAAAAACTCCCCATCACGATGGAGTTGTTGAACTTTGCGAGCCGCAATAGTGTCATGTTGTAAAAAGCTGTCCAAAGGCCCTCTAACCCACTGCTGGTCAGTACTGCCAGACCGATCCAATGAAAGATCGGATCAAGGAGGTAGGCAACGCCGGAGAACAAGATCAGGCCAAGGATAAAGGTGGAAAGATTCACTCTCAGGACAAGCACCAACAGGAAAACCGCGAAGTTGTGGAGGCTGAAGAGTGGTGTGAATCCAACAATCATGGAGAAACAAAGTGCAAGGCTGATTTGCCCTGGCTCGGTTTCGGAATTTAGTACTTTCAGTAATTTAGCAATTGCTCTTAGCATAATACACACTCCAAATATGATCTTTGTATGTAGTGCCTGAACGGAAACTGCTTTTTTCGTCGATATCTGTGTCAGGCTCAGATTTTAATCCTCAAAATACTCAATGTATTCCTACGGTTAGGATTTCGCTTTCCTTGATCTCAACAAAAAATTCTGTTTTCGTTCAGGCGCTATGTAGATTGAAGAGAGGTATGCGACGCTCCTTGTACCTGGTTTAGCCCATTATGGTCATAGCAAAAACAGTATGAAATAGCGTATCCTTAAAGCAAAAAACGATTGGCAAAACAAGCTGTCGACACATCTATCAATGCAAACGATGACATCATTGATATTACCGATGTATCGGGGTCAATTGTACTCGCCGGTTTCGTGCGCGCCCCTCAGCAGTGTCGTTGGAAGCAATGGGTTTCGAAAATCCGTAGCCCACAGAAGAAAGACGTTCCGCTCCAATGCCCTTTTGCAGGACATATTCCATGACCGCTTGGGCCCGATTCCTGGAAAGTTTTTGATTGTATGCCTTTCGACCTGTGTTGTCGGTATGACCTTCAATGACAACCCGTACATTCGGATTCTGTTTCAATACGTCTGCAACACGGTCCAAAGCCGGAAAGGATTCGGGGCGAATGTCTTGTTTGCCCGTGTCAAAACGAACTTGTTCCAGCACCCAGCAACCATTGTCATTTACCTTTGCGCCCTGAGGGGTATCGGGACATTGATCCAGATGATCGGGTGCTCCATCACCATCGGAATCCAGAGGACAACCCTTGGCATCAACGGCAACGCCTCTTGGCGTATCTGGGCATTGGTCAAGATCATCCGTAACACCATCACCGTCAGCGTCGAGAGGGCAGCCATACTTATTCACTGCCACCCCCTTGGGTGTGTGGGGACATCGATCCAGATGATCGGGCACTCCATCGTCATCGGAATCCAAGGGACAACCCTTGGCATCAACATGAACACCCTTTGGTGTGCCAAGGCATTGGTCTCGATGATCAGGTACTCCATCGCCGTCGCTATCTACGGATGATGGGGCTTTCTTTTCTTTTTTTGCAAGGAAGGTAAGCATCAGTGTATAGGCCAGGTTGTTTTGCCTTTTGTCAAAGGGAATCAGGTGACGTACATCACCTCTTAAAACCAAACGCTCCGTGAGAAAATATTTCAGTCCACCGCCATAGTTGACCAGAAAGTCCGTGTCATTTCCACCGCTATCAGGATCAAGGGTAATCCCGCCAATGCCTGCAGCGAGGTAGGGGATCAGTCTTTTTTCAGGCATGAAATGGTAGAGTCCATCCAACCTATAAAGAAAACCGTTTACATCGCCGCCACCTGAATCAGACTCACTATTAATGTAGTGAAACACTGCTTCAGCTCCGATAATTTTATCGAAGCTATATCCCCCTGTCAATCCAAAGGTGGGCCCATTATCTAGATTCTGATTTCCCTCAAATACATACCCGCCGATGGAAGGGGAAAAGTTGAACGAGCCCGGTGTCATCTCCGCCCATGAATTGAAAGTAAAAGACAAAAAAATAATCGCTATGCCAAAAAAGATCGGTCTCTTGAAATAGTTCATCAATATTTTCCTCCTGTTTTCTTGCGGTCAGTTTCCTATTCTTTCCCAAATACGCGTTTTAGCAAGTCTGTCGTTTGCCTGGCAGGATTTTGCCTTATGGCCGCTTCCTCTTGGGCCAAATAGTAAAAGATTCCATCCATGCCCTTCTCAATCACATGACCTGCCAGATCTGCTTTTATATCGGGTACAAAGGGCATAGAAAGGTATTGTCCCATCACGTTATCGTAGGCTTTGATGGCTCCCACCTCTGACAGGCTATCCTCAACAAGCGGGCGCATCTCTTGGGCCAATTCTGGAGACATTTTGTGTTGAAAGTACTTTGTGGCAGCATCGGTGGGCCCTTTATAAATCGCCTGAACATCATCAAAAGTCATCTTTGTGATTGCTTGCCGGAAAAAGGTCTTGGCCTTTGGTGTAGCGGCTTCCGCAGCGCGATTGAGCTTTAACTCAAGGTCGTCCAGTAGAGAAGACATACCCAGTTTGGCCAGCACGGGCTTTACAGGCCGAAAGCTTTCAGGCAACGGAATATGAACAGCAGAATCCCCCTGAAAGCCATCCACTTTTCCTAGCTTGTGTACTACACTCTCTGCTCCAACGCGCAAAGCATCTTTCAGGGCCGCACCAATGTCCTCAGTCCCGGGCGTCTCTATTTCTTCGCTACCCCCAAAACTATTGAAAAGATTTTCCCCTTTTTCCAACCAGGCAGATTCTGCTCTAGCGGCTATAGGCCAGCAGGAAAGCATGAAAACCATCACTACTGTTCCTAAAATGAGTTGATGTTTCAAAAATTCACTAAGATTTTTATTCATAAGAACACCTACCTTTCGCGTAGAAAAGTATTTTATCACTCGTCGCCAAAAGCGCCACGGTCGGTAGCCTTTGCTCTTTCCTCCTGTGTCATGGCAGATAAACGCTCCACTTCTTTCATGTCCAACCCAAGCCCTTCGGACACCCGACGTCCGTAATCCGGATCGGCCAAGGTAAAAATTGCTGTCTGGCGAAGCTGGATCCCAATCCATGACGATGGGTGTCGTGGTAACTGAACAAACGTCCCTGGAGCATCTTGTCCGGGGAAGCGCCAATACCAGGAACAAAATTGGCCGGAGAAAAGTTTGCGTCAGGTACTTGTGTGACTTCCAACCTATGAAGTAGAAAATCATCCCTGGCTTATACTCCTCGCCCATTATGTCAACGCTATGGCAAGCAACAAGGTGTCGCATGGAAGCTCCCAACAATACAGATGTAGCCTAGCCTATAGAAGCCGATATGGATAAGCCCGTTTCGTCCACTCGCTGGATGGATATTCGGCTGTGAGCTGCTCGTATGCCGCCTTGAGAGGCTCGGGGTTTTGCGTGCTTTTGTAGCGGCACACCCCGCGCAAATAGATGGCTTCCGGCGCAGACCCGCTTTCCGGGTATTCTCCCAGCAGCCTCTCAAGGCTCCCAATGGCCTCGTCAAATCGATCCGTTTCAAAATAAGACTTCCCTATACCCAATAAAAGCGAAGCAATCAACTCTTGGACGGCAAGAAAGCCCACTGTTCGATGGTGTTCGTTGCCATAAGGATCAAGCGTAATAAGGGCCGGCGTCCACTTGATATTAAAATCCGCAGACAAGGGCTGGGCGTCAAAAGCAACACGCAGCGGAATCATGTTTTCAGTGATAAAGAGGATCACTCTATCATTCGGATACGTAACCACATCCATCTGTTGACAACCAATTCAACCTGGGTTGAAGAAATCAAGCAACACAGGCTTCTTCTCGACACGAGCCCGGGCCAGAGCCGCATCAATTTCCGTTTCCCATTTGATGTTTTCCGCCATGACTATTTCTCCTTTTCTTTCACTTTGCGTTTCCAAAAGGCCATCAGACCATCTTTACCAAAAGAGACCTGGATTAGCTCCCACCCCTGGTTTCCCCGTTCGTTCAGAATTTGGCTGAGCATTTTTGTCTCTTCACCCGGCACCTCATCCAAAGTGCACTCCTCAGTCTCGGTGCAGAAATAGACCACCTGTTTGAAGGTGTCTGCCCGGTGGTGGGTAATCTCATATTCGAAACGTTTCATAAACTATCCTTTATGATTTAGATGGAGATGGCCAAAAAGCCCTCTTACATCCGGAGATAATTCTTCAACCTCACAGCTTCTCTATGTTGGTCCTTAGTTGTGCGATCTGCAGGCCAAGGGAAACACATTGTTTGCCTTCCATACAATCATAAACCTCCTGGACCTCCAGATAAGTCTTTAGCTCCTGCTCACCCTTTTTCAGGTCTACAACCCACGCTTTTTTTGCCTCATCATACTCTACATCCACATCGATCCCGCATTCTCCGATGTCAGGATAGATCGACCTGATCTTCTCACACAATTCTTTTTTGTCGTGCATAATCTTGCCCTCCTCTGCTTGAAATGGTATGGAAAATAAGATCTAAAGAGCTCTCATAAAATTCACCAGATCCTTCTTTTCTTTCTCCGTAAGCTTAAGTTCCTGAACCAGGTTGAAGAATTCCACTGAGGTTGTTGAGAATAAACCAAGAACCTGCGGAAATCTTGCCCCACAATTTCATATCACCTCCATTTGCCGTCAAGCTACTTCAAGAAATGTGTAGCCATCGATCCCTGACCCCCGTGAGTGGTCAGCGTCCTGAAACTAACAGCATATAGACCCTCCAACCAGTCACAACCTGAGTCAAAGCGAGAATCAGAAGAACGAGATTGCTCAGGCCATGAATCATTGGAAGTGCCGTTCGCTTCTTTTTGTTGCGGTTCATGTATAGACCGGACGCACTGCCAAAAATGATAAATGGAGTCATTACGAGGGCGACCCTACCATGGAATCCGGTTATGAGAAACCCATGCAAGTAAAGATATCCCATGGTCATGCCACCCATCATGCCGCCCAACAACGCCAACATAGCAATCTTTCCCAGCAGGACATGCCGTTTCCACCTGAAAAGCGTCTTATGATGAAGATGAAGGGACCGAAAGCGCTGAACCCCGAGGTAGAACACATACAGGGTCAACATTACAGCCGAAAATTGAATGATAGGATGTATGACAAGCAAAACATGCCTCCCGAGGCAGTTTCAAAACGTCCCCTTTTGCCCAATCTCTGCGTCAGGCTCAAATTATAATCCTCGAAATACTTCAAGTATTCCTGCGGTTATAACTTTCGGCTTTCTTGACCTTGGACAAAATTGAACATTTTGAAACTGCCTCTCCTGTGATGATGAAAAACTGAAAGAGTTGATGAACTCGTAAAAAGTATCTTGCGAACGCCCAGATAGTCATGCAGTGAACAAGATCGACTTCATGCGAGACCATCTTCACTTCAAGCTTTTTCATCAACGATAGAGTCTACTTGAACTCGTGTACCAGGATAAAGTCGTTGTTGGCTCTGGTTCCGTGGCACCCAATACAGCCCGCGGGTTTGCCAAAAGGCCTGGCCTCACCCTCGGGTG
>JAQYWL010000236.1 GCA_030145035.1 Desulfobacteria bacterium
AATTGCGGAGCGAAGCGGAGCTAAGTTCAGCACGTCGCGCCAGGGCGGGCTGTCGCGCCAGGGCGGGCCGCCCCTACGGGAAGCCGCTGATGAGGATTAGATCATTCGGATGGGCACTACCTAACCGCACAGGTCCAAAAATTGGGGAGTACTGGACTAGCGGGGAGTAAAAGCGCACCCGGCTAAACCGGCTCAGATTTCCCCGACTTTTCTCAGAAGAAACCTGGCTTCTGCCTTTCTGATCCGTTCTTCCTGCTCGTCCTTTCTCTTTCTGGCTACCTCCAGTTTGGCAGATAGGTCATCGAAATCGGCGGGCTTCAAAAGATAATCCAAGGCGCCCAGTTTCATCCCCTCCACAGCGGTTTCTGTAGTACCGTGTCCAGTCAGCATGATGACCTCAACCAGAGGGAATCTCTTCTTTATTTCCCTTAAGGTTTCAATGCCATCCATACCTGGCATTTTGATATCCAGAATGACCACATCGATTTCTTTTTCCTCCAGGGTTTCGAGACATTCTTTGCCGCTATAGACAGGCGTTACTTTTTCTCCTTCCTCTTTCAGCCTTAAGGAAAGCATTTCCACAAAATCTTTCTCATCATCGACTACCAGTACCTTAGTTGGTATTTTGATCATGGCATTTTTTCTCCTTTTTCTTCAGAGAGGTTTAATGGGGTAAACGGTTATATTTGGTTATTTTATCTAACAAGTCCACATGATTATTTTTGTCCAATCCCTCTTTTATTTCATGGTATTTCGGTAGCTTGATGGAAAAGCTGGCCCCCTGACCGAGCTGGCTCTCCAGTTCGATTTTACCGCCCAGTTTCTCAACAATGCTGCGAGTGACGAATAGCCCCAAGCCAGTGCCTTCACCAGGGGGTTTGGTACTGAAAAACGGCTCGAACATCCTTTCCAAATTTTCTTTGGGGATGCCTTCTCCTGTGTCACGCACTGTGAGGGCTACCTCCTCACCGATAGCTTCAAGAATTATCGTAATTTTGCCTCCGGACCCAGTGGCATAAATGGCGTTGGTCAAAAGGTTGACCAAGACCTGCCTCAACTGGTAGGGATCACTCCAGATGGTGCCTAAGGAAGTATCAATTTCCCGGACAATTTCAATCTCCTTGTTTGCCACTTCCATATTGACTAATTGAACAGCCTCATCGACCAATTCATTCAAATTCACTTCGGCCAAGACGGAATCGGTTTTTCTGACAAATCCCAAAAGCTGATGCGTGATTCTCCTGGTCCTTTCAATGCCCTTTTCTATTTTGTCAAGCCCCATTTCAAAGTCCTGCCTGCGCGGCATCTTCGTCAGTTCTTCTCTTCTTAGGAGGAGCTTCATCCAGCCGACCGCTTCTTTGATAATCGCCAGAGGGTTATTGATTTCGTGGGCCACGCCGGCTGCCAGAGTTCCTAAGGAAGCCAGTCTTTCAGTAGCTATCATCTGCTGCTCCATTTTGGCCCTGAATTCTGCCTCTCTGAGCTTCTCTTCCTCTCGCTGGATCTTTTGGTAGGCATGATTTATCTTGCCCAACAGGTGTTCCAGTTCTATGGGCTTGCCGAGATAATCAAAGGCCCCTGACTTGATGCCTTCAACACCGTCCTGGGTCGTTGCGTGGCCGGTCAGGAGTATGACCTCGGTTTTGAGGTATTTTTTCTTGATATGATGAAGGACCTCAATCCCGTTCATACCGGGCATCTTTACGTCCAATACCACCACGTCCATTGGTTTTTTTTCGAGTATGGATAGTGCCTTTTCTCCGTCTTCTGCCTGTTCAGTGACTATGCCCATTTTTGTTAGACGTTTGGCAATGAACCACCGGAAATCATCTTCGTCATCAACAATAAGGAGCCGAATGTTTTCCATGTTGTTAAACTACACCAACCCTAATATTTTCCACCAGACGGCGCACACTGCTATTAAAATGATCAATAAAACAGGAGTGGCAACAAGGCCCGCTTTCGTAAGGTCAACCGCCTTGAATTGCCGGTAACTGTACGCGATGGCATTGGGTGGACAACCTATTACCAAGAGCATGGCAAAGGAGGTGGCCATTCCGAGACACAGAGCGAGCACGGTGGGATCTACGCCCTCCATCAGGGCCATGGGAATCACGATCGGCAATATCAAGGCTGCGGCAGCCACATTGGCCATAGCGTTGGTGATAAGAGCCCCGAAAACGGCCACACCGGCAAACAGCAGTAACCACCCACCCCCTTGAATAAATGGGAAAAAGAGGTAGGCGAAATAGGTGGCCGCACCGGAGAACCCCATGTACAGACCCAGGGAAATGCCACCACCAAAAATAAACAGGGCTGTTCCCCACTCAAGATTTTCGTGAATATCCTGCCATTTCAAGATGCCGAAAAGGATCAGGCCACCTACGCCCAACATGCCGGTTACCGAGTAGTGTATACCATGAAACCCTTTTGTTAACCAAAGGATAAATGTCAGACCAATGATAACAAGGGTCTTTTTTTCCAAAGGGCTCCATGGGCCAAGATCCTCTTCGAGTTTGGGCAGTTTGTACTTCGGATCAGGCCTGAAGACAAGATAAACAATAAAAACAGCTACTGGTACGCAAAGAATCGCTGCCGGCATGGCGTACTTTATCCACTCAAAAAAGGTGATCTCCAAGCCGGTAAATTCCTTAAGGAAAGCTGCGGCGACCATACAGCGGCCACCACCTACAAGCGATCCCATGCCCCCGCAGGAACAGGCAAAGGGGAGTGAGAGCATCATAAACTTTGCAGTCCTGGTGTGGGGCTCGATACCTGCGGCCTTCATCAAGGGAAGCATGGTTACAATTCCTATGGCACAGGCAGCGGCATCATGCATATAGGCCGAAGATATACCCAGGCCCATCGCAATGATAAACGTGAACTTGGTGACACTTGTTCCCGCTTTTTTGACAATAAAATATCCGAATCGCTTTGTAATACCTGCCTTGTCCAGGGAGATGGCAAAGATCAGGCAGCACATGATAAAAACAACGACCGGGTGCATATACGGCGCCCAGGCCCCTTTGACATCGGCAACACCCATGATTACTAAAAAGACACCGATACAGATGGCCGTGATCTCAAGAGGGATCGGTTCCACCACAAAGAGAAAAATCAGCACCACAAGGACAACCAGAAATCTCTTGCCCTTTGGAGATAAGCCATTGAGATAATCAACTTCGAGTCCTGGCATTTTTGATTCCGCAGCCTTGTCCCGTAGAAATGCTGCGGTAGCCTCCGGGCTGCCAGGATTTTTTGCCTCTACAACATATTCTTTGGCATAGTCCTCAGAAACTAACGTGAAGTGTTGACCGATGTGCTGAAAGAATATCCCTCTGTCATCACCGGTTATCTTAAATGTAGTTCCTTCCGGTCTTGGCAAAAAGAAAACAATAGCACCGAGTGCAAGCGCTATGCAGAGCTGGAATCCCTTGTTCTTGAGTAACATTTTTTCCTCCTTTACCTTTTGGTTGTCCTGATCTTTTCCTTAACCAGGGCCTTAAGACGATTCATATCAAGTGGTTTGGACAGATAATCCGTGCAGCCCAGGCTCCTTGCCGCCTGCTCCTTTTCCCACGAGGGAAAGGCTGATATCATGATCACGGGCATCTCCCTGTCCATCCCCTTTATCTTTGCCAGCACCTCAATGCCATCCATATCCGGCATAGAAACATCAATTATGGCAAGTTCAAACCCCCTTTCTTTGGCAAGTTTCAGCGCCCCCTGTCCTGAATCCACACACTCAATCTGATAGCCTTCTTTGCCAAGGACACGCTTAAGAAGCGCCAGCATATTTTTTTCATCGTCAACGACCAGAATCTTGCACACTATTATTCTTCCTTTGCTTTACAAATCATAAAAGCACAAAGCATACCAAAGGGGAGCTATGGAGAACCGGAATAATAATTCGTTGAAATGATTACAGTTTATGGATAGTAGGGCCGGTCGGGGTGGTATTAGGTGGCTCGATTTGTGTACAAAACAATAGACAGCGTCCAATCAGTTGGACACTTTGTGAACACCAAGTTCTCTTATCTTGTTATAAAGGGAACTTCGACTGATGCCAAGGAGCTTTGCTGCCCGGCTTTTGTTGCCCCCTGAATCTCTCAAGGCGGCCACTATCGCCTCCCTTTCTCCTTGGTGGGCGAGGGCCCTTGCTGCGATCTTCAAAGGCTTGAAGTCCTTCTTCGAATGGGTGGGGCGTTCTCTGGTGATGGGCAAAGATAGCGAGGCCTCATCGATGAGCGGACCGGCGCTAAGGAGGACCGCACGTTCCATCACGTTTTCAAGCTCCCTCACATTTCCGGGCCAGGGATTTTCCATGATGGCACGCACGGCTCCAGGGTTGATATCAGACAAATTCTTATGATAAGTCCCGGCATATTTGCGCATGAAATAATGGGCCAGAGGGGCGATATCTTCCCTCCTTTCCCGCAGGGGAGGCACATTCACGGTCACCACTGCCAGCCGGTAATAAAGATCCTTTCGAAAGGTCCCATCGCGCATGGGCTCCTCAAGGTCTAAGTTGGTGGCTGCCAGCACTCGCACATCCACCTTCGTGCTCACCACACTTCCTACCGGTTTTATCTCCCTTTCCTGGAGGACACGAAGCAGGTTCAATTGCACCGAAGACGAGATTGTCCCGACTTCGTCCAAAAAAAGTGTGCCGCCGTCTGCAGCGAGGAACAGCCCTTCCTTGTCCTTAACTGCCCCTGTAAAAGCCCCTTTGATATGCCCGAAGAGCTCCGTTTGCAGAAGGTGTTCCGGCAAAACGCTGCAATCAACAACGATAAAAGGCTCATCACGCCGGCTGCTCAGATCATGGACAGCCCTCGCAATCAGCTCCTTGCCGGTGCCGCTTTCTCCCTGGATAAGGACTGTGGCCTGGCTGTCAGCAATCTTGCCAATGAGCTTGAAGACGCCTTCCATGGCTTTGCTCTTGCCAATAATCTCTTTAAATCCATCCCGTACCTTTAGCTCCTCGCGGAGCCTTATGACCTCGTGATGGAGCTTGCAATATTTTAAGGCCCTGTTGACCACGACCAGAATCTCATCCTTCTGGAAAGGCTTGGTCAGGTAGTCAAACGCGCCTCCCTTCATGGCTTCAACGGCTGATTCAATGGTCCCGTAAGCGGTAATAACAATAAAGGGAATGTCAGGATGCTTGGTCTTTACCTCCTTCATCAGGTCAATACCACCGAGGACAGGCATGACAAGATCAGATATGATAAGGTCAAAGGTTTCTTCCCTCAGTATGCGGAGGGCTTCGGTTCCGCTGGCAGCAGTTCTGACCCCATACCCTTCCCTGGCAAGGACCTTTTGAAAGAGCTTGAGCATGTTCTGCTCGTCATCAACCACTAGAATCTCTGCCAGCACTTTTTCCCCCTTCAACCTCCTACCGGAAAGTAGATGCTGCACGTGGTGCCAACACCCTCACGACTCTCTATTTCAATTTTGCCGCGGTGATCGTCCATAATCCGCTGACAAACCGAAAGACCCAGGCCTGTCCCCTTGATTCCCCTGGTCGTAAAAAAGGGACCAAAGACACGGTCAAGGTCCTTTTGAGGGATGCCGTCGCCTGTATCCGATATAGTTATCCGGACCCAATTTCGCTCTTTTTGCGACTGCTGCCTGTGCACAAGACCCATGGCGAGCCGAAGTCCACCCCCGTAAGGCATGGCTTGAATCGCATTGATCATCACATTAAGGAAGACCTGCCGGATTAGGTGCGGATCAATCTCGGTATAAGGAAGCCCCTTGTCATACGCCCTTGTGACCTGGACTTTGTTTTTCTTGACCTGGGGAGCAAGCAATATGATTGAATCTTCCAGGAGCTGTAATATATCCACACGCGTCCTCTCCGGGGGCTTTATTCGGGCAAAGTCCAAAAGATCCTTGACCACATCAACGCACCGGGCCGTCTCCTGCTCGATGATCCTAATCGATTCAAAGAGGGGATGATCTTCGGAAATCTCATCCAAGATATCCTGGACAAAGCCGAGAATGATCCCAAGAGGATTGTTGATTTCATGGGCAATGCCGGCTGCGAGTTCACCCATGAATGCAAGCTTGCTGGACCGATTAAGCTGATCTTGCAATCTGTTACGCTCCGCCAGGAGCTTGCAGTATCGTTCCTCCTCCCGGGTCTTTCCCTCCTGGATGCGCTTCCTCGTTACATCCCGCAACGTTACCAGAAGGTGCGGCGATCCGTGATGATCAAACGGGGAAAAGGAGACGCTTGCCATAAAGACGCGACCGCCTTTTTGCTTAAAATCTATGTCAACTTCGGCCATCTTTTTGATCTGGGACAAAGTTGAAAAGATATATCGGCTGCTTTCATAAGGAGCGCATAGATCTCGCAAGTTAAGCCCTAAAAGCTCGATCCGGGTGTATCCGGTAAATTCTTCTGAACTCCTGTTGGCAAAGATTATCTGACCATCCCCGTCAGTAACCATCAGAGGGAGGGTCACCCCTTCAACCATGGCCCTAAACAATGGTCTCTCCTTTTGAAGATATCCTCAATCCGCTCTCCCCACGTTTGCCCTACGCAAAAAGATCTCATTTCTATTCAAAAACCCGCTGCGGGTGAGTCATCAGTTCCTTGATTTTGGCCTGGCGAATTTTCTCTTCATGAATAGCCTTCTTTTCATGGGCCTGGCGCATCTTGTCCATCAACTCGTCGATATCTGCCGGTTTCATGATGTAGTCGAATGCCCCAAGCTTCATCCCTTCAATTCCTGACTCAACCGAAGCGTGCGCAGTCAGCATAATGACTTCCATAAGCGGCCTCTTTCTCTTCATTTCACGCAAGGTCTCCACCCCGTCCATACCTGGCATCTTGACATCCAGGATAACAACATCAAAGAGCTTTTCGTCCAGAAGTTCCAGGGCCTTTTCCCCGCTTTCTGCACCCGAGATATCGATGTTTCTCCTTTGAAGACGTTTCATAAAGGTCTCCCGAAAATCATCCTCATCATCAACAACTAACACTCTAAGCTCTTCCATAATCTTAGGTACCGGAATTTCTACAACTTAGTGAAATTAAATAGTTTTTAGTAACCGTCTATTTATGCAAGCCACTATTCCGTTATTCCAATTGCGGCCTCCGGCCTCTCCGAGCTGTAGGCCTACGCCCCGGAGGGCTCTACGAGCCGGAAGCCGGAGGGAGCGAAACGGAGTTAAGTTTTATTTTACAATAACAAATAGCCTAAATGCAAGGGAATCATCTAAGAGCCAGCCAACAAAAACTTGACCTTGCATGGAATGCGATAACATAGTAAGTTATTTTCTGAGAGGCTACCTGTGAAGACCCTCATCTGTATTGACGGACACCCCAATGCTCTAAAAGCAACCAGGCTGGCGGCGAAGTTTGCTTGCACCACAAATAGTGAGGCTACCTTCCTGTTTGTTCGAAGATATAGAAACGACACTCGCGGTTACAACATTCGACGGAAGGCAACAGAGGTATTTGCCAACTGGACAGAGGAACTCCCTGAGATGAGGTATCTCCACGAAGCTGAAGAGGTGTTCAAGAAAGCTCGTGGATACCAGGAAAACGAAGAAGAGATCGGAGAGTCCCGCAGAGTTCTGGTTCATGTTGCCAACGGTGTTTTTGAAGAGGGAAAGGTTCAACTGCGTTCTGACAACAGGGCCCATCTTAAGATCAGGGAAGGCGTCCCCCACAAAGAAATACTTAGAGAAGCAGAGGAAGGCCGTTATGAGCTTGTCATCTCAGGGGCAAGCCGTGTTGCCCGATGTCGCTGGTATGAGATTGAGCACATTCCTCTGAGCGTTGCCCAAAAGGCCTCGTGCCCGGTCATGGTGATAGAGAAGGAGTTTGATGAAGGCCAACCCGTGTTGGTGTGTGTTGGAAAAAAGGACCCCCCAGAAGCAACCTTACACCTTATCCGACTCTTGGCCACAAGCATGAAAAGTGAGATTGAGGTTCTGAGCATACTCAGGACTGCGGACCCGGCCTTTCGGTTTTCTGAAAAGGTTTCCGCGATGATTGATGAATGGTCAGAAAGCTCTCTAAAGGTGACTCGGAAAGTCATAACCGGGGACCCGGTCAACGCAATTATCGAAATGGCACCCGGCTATGGTGTTATTGTTTGCGCATCTAGCGAAAAGCGGAAGAAAAATCGATTAGGCAAAGTGACGAAAAAGGTGCTCTGTCGTCAGTTCAACCTGCTTGTTTCAAGGTAACACCACCACCCTGCCCTCCCCTCTCCGAGGCGTAGGCTCTACGAGCCGGAGGCCTTGAAGGGGAGGGTTTGGGTGGAAAGGTAGAAGGCCAGGGCTTTTCGAAGGTGCTGCGAGGTTCTATTCTTTTAAGGCTTCCTTGATAACCTTAATCAATTCACCGGGCTCGATCGGCTTTTCAATATATCCATCCGGTACGGTATATTTTGTTAATCCGGTAGTCTCAACAAATTTTTTTTCATCCCGCAGCGGCTGCTTGTACATAAAGTTCCTGAAATCGACACCCGTCACCTCAGAGACGCCTGTCACCACGACCACGGGAATATTGCTCATGTTCGGGTCCTTCCTCAACTCCTGAAACATAGTGATGCCGCTTTTCCTTGGCATCATCAGGTCGAGCAGAACCAGGTCCGGCTTCTCCTTACGCAAGACCTCAAGCCCCTCAACCCCGTCTTTGGCACCAATACTTGTATACCCGTTCTCCTCCAGAACCGCACTCACAAAGCTGATAACGTCCGGCTCATCGTCCACGATCAATATTTTCTTTGACATCTTTCCCCTCCTTTTTAGGATTGATGATTCCTCAAGGCATCTCCCGCTTGAGTCGAACTGAAAAAGTGGCCCCCTCCCCAACCTTCGATTTCACCGAGATTTCCCCGCCGTGTTCATAAATGATCTTTTGCGTGTTGAGCAGACCCAGTCCAGTGCCCCGCCCAGCTTTGGTACTGAAGAACCTGGTAAAGAGTTTTTCCTTCATCTCATCGGTCATCCCACATCCATTGTCAGTTACTTCAAAAAGGATGGTTTCGCCTGAGCCGACATCAGTTGCCAGCATGGTCTTTACTGTGACCTTCCAGGCCTTAGAGGTATCTGTGTCATAGATGCATGCGTCAATAGCATTTGAGATCAGGTTCAACAGGACCCTGTGGATGCCATCCCGGTCCAGGTATGCCTCTTTCAAATCAGCATCAAGGACCTTTTTCAGCTCGATATGGTGTTCCTCAGCCCTGTCCTTGAGGAGTTCTACCACCTCCGAGACGATCTCGTTGGGCCTGCATACACTTCGTTCAGGTGTCCTCTCTCTGGAATATCTCAAAAGATCGAGGACAAGGCCCGAGACCTTCTCAACATTGCGCTGGACCATGGCCCATCCCTCCTGGAGCATATAGGATTTATCCCTGGCCATGCCTGTGTTTACCATATACATACCACCGCGCAGTCCGGTCAAGATATTCTTAATGTAATGGGCCAGTCCTGCCACAGTATCACCAATTATGGCAAGACGTTCGTTTCTTATCAATTCTTCCTGTGCCTGCTTCAACTCCAGGGTACATCTTTCCACCATTTGTTGCAAGTTCTCAGTATAGTCCTTGAGTTGTTTGGTCATAGACAGCTTGCGCTCGGCCCTTTCCAGCGCCAGCATGAGGGCCTCGTCCCGTATCGGCTTGGTAATAAAATCCGAAGCTCCGTGCTGGAGCGCCGCTATGGCTGTGTCCATGTCTCCATGGCCAGTTACAACGATTACCTCGGCTTCGCTGTCTATAGCCTTGATTTTTTTGAGGACATCTATGCCGTCTATACCGGGCATCTTGATGTCGGTTAGTACGAGCTTGAGGTTTTCCTCCTCGAAGATTTTTAAACCCTCATGGCCGCTTTCGGCGGTGATCACCTCATATCCTTCGCTGGTAAGCGAAAGATCCAACACCTCCAGGATCGGCCGTTCATCATCAATGAGTAAAAGCTTTGTCATCCTGGTGAGCCTCTTAACCCCCACCCAAACCCTCCCCCTTGAAGGGGGAGGGTTTGGGTGGGGTGAATCGGAAAACTGATCCTGAATATCGTGCCGATGTGTGAGGTCAATTTTACGTTGATATCGCCCCTGAAATCTTTAACCAGGCCATAGGTAATCGACAGTCCCAAGCCGGTTCCCTTTCCCACTTCTTTTGTGGTGAAAAAGGGTTCAAATATTTTCTCGGGGACTTCTTTCAACATGCCCGTGCCAGTATCAGCAACCAGAGCCACCACCCTCTCCCTTTCCTGATATGTGGTAATGGTGAGCTTTTTGATCGCCTCCGGCCCCTTTGCCTCCATGGCATCTCTCGCATTAGTTACCAGGTTCAGGAAGATCTGTTCCAGGCGGTTCTTGTCAGCGAGAATCTTGGGGAGGGGTTCGTCCAGCCTCAGGCTTACTTCGATGTTTCGCAATCTGAGCTGCTGGCCAAGGATAGTAAATACATCTCGTATAGGTTCATTAAGGTCCACCGGGTATACTTCCAGCTCGCTCTTTCGGCCAAACTCCCGCAGGTGATTTATGATGTTGGTGGCCCGGTCTACCTGCTCGCTTATGTTGCGACTCACTTTCAACAACTGCTCCTCGGAGATTTTCTGCCCGCGTTTTATTGTCTTGGCAAAAAAATCGGCCCCGACCCTGATTACATTCAAGGGCTGATTGAGTTCGTGGGCAATACCGGTTGCCATCTCACCGAGTGTGGCCATTTTGCTGGCCTGAGTCAACTGGGCCTCGTGTTCAAGACGTTCAGTAATATCTATAGTCGTAATAATGTAAGAGAGACCAGATGCCCCACTTTCTATTTCTTGAAATTTCCCGGACCGGGCATGGAAATCGATATGGAAATAATCACCGTTCTTCCTCCTGGCCAGTAGCTTGGGGATGAAGACCGAGTCCTCCCTGGCAAAGTCATGAAGATGTTTCCAGAGTCGATCTGCCTCGTCAGCATCAAACAGTTCGAGAAAGGACATCTCCAACAGTTCTGCGCGGTCATATTGATATGTCATACTGGCCGGCTTGTTCGCATCCAGGATTTTGGCCGATTCCACACCAACCATAAAAATAGGATTCGGATCGTAATCAAACAGAAGGCGATATTTCTCTTCAGATGCCTTGATTTTCATCAAATGCAAGTTGTAGCTGGGATTGACGATTGATAACTGACGATTGATAACTGAATAAAACAAATAGATCAACAATCAACAATCGACATAAGGTGGGAGGCCTCCCGCATGTGACGTCTTAGGCCCCGTAGGGAGGAGGCCAAACGGGGTGACAGGTTAACGAGGGAGGCCTCCCGGATCCGGCATCTTACAGGCCCAAAAGCCTTCCTATTTCAGGATGTTTGGTTATGACCTTCAGGAACTGTGCTGTTCGACGTTCCAGGCGCTTTTCAAGAATTGTGGCCGCCTTCTGCATAATTAGGTATCCGATGGCGTTGTTACGCTCAAGGAGGGCCAAAAACTTATCTCCTGGCATGACAAATATTTCGGATGGTTCAGCCGACACAGCATACGAGGTGTGGGATGCCGAAGGAAGGAGCGCAGACCAGCCAAAAGAATATCCCGCCTTTATCGCACCTAGAGAGATAATAAGGGCCGGGGCAAGTTCTGCCTCAAGCAGCACCTTTCCCCTTTTCAGTGAATAAAAACGGTCGGCCGTATTGCCTGCTTCGTAAATGATCTGTCTTTCGTCAAGGGATTCCGTTTGAACCATCGGGAGCAACTGTTCAAGCATCCCGTCTGTCAAATTCTCAAACAGCACGATCCTTCTCAAGTCTTCTACAGAAACCATATATATCTCCTCTCCAGGCCCGAATCGTACCCGTTCACGGTGAGCGAAAAGGCGCTCAGCGCAGAGAGCATGGAGCACAGCGTTTTTACTCTTTGGGCTTTGCCCTTTGCGCTAGCGTTTATACCCATCACTCCAGTACTCCATCACTCCAATACTCCATCACTCCAATACTCCACTTGGCGCAAAGCGTCTAACTTCTATCACAACAGGAGGAAAACTACTACCAGAAAAATGGTTGCTATGGCCGCAGTTATTCCAACAGGTGAGGTACCTGTCCGCAGGGCCGTACGGAGATTGGCTTTCTTAACGGCCATTTTTTCTCCTGTTGCACCGCCTATCACCCAGGCAGGGACCAAGGCTAAAAGCGCGGCTCTTGTCGGACCGTCCCTGGAGACACGGCCAAGATAACCGGCCAAGCCACCCACAAAGACCCGATCTGAAACCCTGCATAAGCTGTTGAAACTCTTGTCCATAACATAGTAGAAGACCCGGGCCCCCTTGCGGTAGAACCAGTCAGAGTCGAGATTGATACACCTCTGCTCACCCGGATAGATGCCGGAGAGTAACAGAAGCGAGAAGGCCAAAGCAGAAAAGAAAAGGAGCTGGGTTTGACCCACCACATGGGGCATTGTGTACGGCACGTAGTCCACGGGATATGGGAGCAGGCTGTACAGAGGGCCGGGAAATGAGCCTATGAAGATACACAGGAAAGCCGCGATGCCCATAGCAAGGAGCATATTCAGGGGGGCCTCCTTGGGCCTCATACCGGAGTCGTGGCCGAAAAATGCAAAAAAGGGAATCTTGATGCCTGCATGGTGGAACACACCGGCCGAGGCAAACAGCAGAAGGAACCATACGCCCGTCATGTGACCGCCTGCAGCCGCATCCATGACCATCGACTTGCTCACAAAACCGCTAAATAGCGGGAATGCAGAGATTGATGCAGCCCCCACCATGCAAAATATGCAGGTGAGCGGCATGGTCCTGTACAACCCGCCCAGGGCTGTGCCATTGATTTTTCCTGTGCGATACATCACCGCGCCCATGGACATGAAAAGGAGGGCCTTGAAGAGAACATCGTTAAAGACATGGGCAATGGCGCCATTTATGGCCAGATGCGTCCCTATTCCGATGCCGCACACCATGAATCCCACCTGGTTGATCAGGCTGTACGCAAGCACTCTCCTGAGGTCATTCTCAATGACCGCATAGAAGATGGGGAATCCCGTCATGAGCGCCCCGATCCATATCAAGGACTCCGTGCCCGGGAAGGCCCTTGCCAGGGCGTAGACCGCACACTTTGTGGTAAAGGCGCTCATGAATATGGTCCCGGTAATCGTTGCCTCCGGATAGGCGTCAGTCAACCATGGATGGAGGATGGGCCAGGCGCAATTGATGCCGAAACCGAAGAATATGAAGTAAGTGGCCAATCCATTCAATCCTATATACCCGAAGTCGATAGAGCCCGTTTGATTTACATGGAGCACGATGCCTGCCAGAAGGCACAGACCTCCGGCAGCATGAACCAGGAGATACCTGAATCCTGCACCCTGCGCCGCCCGTGTCCTCCGGGCCCAGATCAAAAATATGGAACTAACAGTGAGCATCTCCCAGAAGACAAAGAAAGAAAAAAGATCTCCTGCAAAGACAACCCCCAGGGCGCTGCCCGCGTAAACAAGCCCTGCCACATGCTGCAAGTCATCTTTTACGTGAAGGGCGTAAAGAATTGCTATAAAGGATATGAGATGGAAGATGTAACCAAAAAGGAGGCTCAGTCTGTCTATTCTGCCGAAAACGAGATCCCATTCAAGAAACCTGACGACCCAGTGGGTTCCTTCAGGGATGCTGATCAGGTTTATGAACCCAACCACAGGGATGAGCAACATATAGGCACTCTTCCACTTTCCCTTTATAAAGGGAACCAATAATCCCCCGATGATAAATATGAATGCCGGCGGAACGGTGCTAATCATAATAATCCTCTCGTCTCTTCATGATGGGCCGCAGTATGTATTTTGCTGCAAGAACGAGGGCCACACAGGCTACAAACCCATATACAGCATAAAATTCGAGCCAGCCTTCGCAGCCAAAATGAGGATGCTTGTGGACAAAGAACTCAATGATAAGCAGAACAACCAGTGATGAAAAAAAAGACCTGAGGAGTATCTTTACGTTTCTGGGATTGTCAAAAAGATATTTCTTTTCATTCTCGCCTTTTTCTTCCATATCGATCTCCTTATAAAATCGCTGTGCGATTTTATGTAGCGCGGCTACGCCGCCTTATTCCTTTCCTCAACTTTAGCTCACCCTGGCCCAGACCTGGCTTATAGTCATAATAGGCTAATCCGGGCATGTAGCGCCAGGGCGGGCTTTAGGCTAGGCACTTTAGCTCACTTTAGCTCACTTTCTTTACTTCAAAGCGTCCTAAATAGTATGAGCCCCAGATACAAAACGCCTATGGTAATCGCAATAAAAAAAACTGTCTTGTATGGCGGAACAGGCTGGTGAATAATTTCCATCTTTCCTTCTATTTCGTCGCTTCTTTCCTCGGTCATGTCTTATGTCCCCGTTATGCTCTGTACCATCATACTGGCCAACCTGAAAAAAGGCTGGGGATAGAAAAGCAGAATTATGGAAATCACGGCCGTAATCACCAGGGGCACCACGCAAAAGGGCGGGGCCTCTTTCACCGTATTTTCAAACATGGCCTCATCCGGCTTGCAGAAGAATGCCCTGTAAACAAAAGGCATAAAATATGCCGCATTCAGCAGGGAACTGCCGAGCAAGACGAAAAGAATGGGCATCTGGTGGGCCTCTAGAGATCCCAGGACAAGATACCACTTGCTCACAAAACCGCCGCAAGGTGGCATGCCGATGATACTCAACGAGCCAATAAAAAAGGCCGCCATGGTCACAGGCATCCTTCTGCCGATCCCGACCATTTCGCTGATGTTCTTCTTACCCGTGGCTACGAATATCGCCCCGGCGCAGAAAAACAAGGTGATCTTGCCAAAGGCGTGCATGGCAATATGGGCCATCCCGCCGGTCATCCCCTTGGGGGAAAGGAGCCCCACTCCCAGCACGATATACGACAACTGGGCAATGGTCGAAAAGGCAAGAAGCCGTTTCAGGCCGTCTTGAGAAAGGGCAATGAATGAGCCGACAAGGATAGTAACTGATGCGATAAAGATGATAAAAGGTCCGAAATTAAGAGAACCCAGGAGATCGATTCCAAAGACCCCGGTCAGCACGCGTACTACGCAAAAAACGCCAACCTTCACAACTGCCACCGCATGCAACAAGGCGCTGACCGGCGTGGGCGCCACCATGGCTGCGGGAAGCCATGAATGAAAGGGCATAATCGCTGCCTTGGCAAACCCGAAAATGAGCATGACCAGGAGGAGCCCCATTAAGGCCTTAGATCCGGTTCCGGCTAAGAAACCCTGCTTTCCAAATTCCAGGGTACCCGCCAGGTCGTAAGATATCAACATTGCGGGAAGAACAAATGCTATGGAGGTGCCCATAATGTAAAGGAGATATTTTCGCCCGGAGCTTCGCCCCTCATGGTCCTGATGGTGAGTAACCAGGGGATAGGTGGCCAGAGAGAGCATCTCGTAGAAAAGATAAAGTGTAAGCAGGTTGGCTGAAAAGGCCACGCCAATGGTTGCTGAAAGGGCGAAAGCAAAGTAGCAAAAATACCGGGTCTGGCTGTGTTCTTTCAGCCCTCTCATATAGCCGATCGAATACGCAGATGTGATGATCCACAGCGATGACGATACGAGCGCAAAGAGCATACCAAAGGCATCCACCCTGAACTTGATTGCCGCCCCTGGGGGGAATTCAGCCACCGTATATACGATCTCGGTCCCTTTCAGGATGGTTGGAAGCATGGAGAGGATGATCAAAAACTTTGCAGCGGCTGCCACAAAGGTCCATGCCTCACGGACATTCGGTGCTCTGCTTGAAACGAGCATGGGTGTGACCAGTAGTGAGACCAGGACAGCCAGCAAGGGCTTTATTGATGTAATCGTTTCCATATGATCCTTATTTCATCTCCGTCATACAAGGCCTTTTGGTATGGCAAATTCGATAATGTGGTTTATGATATCGCTAGTATAAAGACCTACCAGGATCAGCCCTGCGGCAACGATCAAAAGCGGAACCAGCATGGTGATCGGAGCCTCATCCATTGGTTCTGAATGATGATCGTGCCCATGATGGTCGCCAAAAGGTTCGTAGTAGCAGATCTCGATGACCCTGAAAAACAGAACCACACTGACCAGACTGCTGAAGAGCAGCGCCACCATAAATCCGTAGTGGCCGGCCTGAATGGCTCCGGAGATCAGATACCACTTGCTGAAAAAACCGCAAGTGGGAGGAACCCCGATGATGGACAAGGCCCCGATCACAAAGGCCCCCATAGTAAAAGGCATTTTCCGGACCAAACCTTTGAGATCATCAAAGGCATATCCCTTGGCTTTATAGACAATGTTGCCTGCGACCAGAAACACGCACAAGGTCATGAGGGCGTCGTTTACAATATGGAGGATCGCTCCGGTCATTCCCGCGCGGTTTCCAAGCCATGCGCCGCCAACCATATAGCCCACTTCTGCAATAACGATGTAGGCTAACATCTTCTTCAAATTGCGCTCTGCCAGAGCAAGGATGGCGCCCATGACAATGGCAATGACGGCAAGCCAGACAATAGGCTCGCTCACTGCCACGATGTTGAAGGCAAATTCCGGGGTAAAGACAGTCAACATGAGGCGGATCATCACGTAAATCATCACCTTGGTCACCAGAGGGGCAATCAGACTGCTGGCCGCAGATGGGGCGTATGTATAGGCATTGGGCAGCCAGGCATGCAGGGGGAAGAAAGCCATCTTAAGCCAAACCCCGACCATACAGATAATAAAAGCACCCAGCACGGCCTTGGACTGATAAAGAGAGGGCAATATCCCGGCAATATCCACCATATTCAATGAACCGGTGATAATATAGAGATAACCAACGCCCAACAAATAAAAGCTGGCCCCAATCGTACCCATGTATAGATAATTGAGGGTTGCCAGCGGAGCACGCTCCTCCCCCATGGCAAGCAAGCCGTAGCCGGTCAGGGCCGCAATCTCCAGCAACACATACAGGTTAAAAGCATCTCCGGTGACTACGATACCCAAAAGCCCTGCAACCATAAGGACGTATAAAGCATAGAACGGACCCATCTTGTCCGGAAACTCCTGCTCAATACTCTTTTTGCTTGCTATCAAATTAAGGAAGGCAACCACCGACACCACTGATAGAACCAGCCCGTTGAGATGATCCACGTAATAGGCAATGCCCATTGGCGGGTCCCATCCGCCTAATTTGTAAACAATCACTCCTTCATTCAGGACCCTTAATAGCAGGCCAATGCACGAATAGGCAGCAACCCCCAGGGCAACAACCGCAATCGGAAAACAGAGTCTTTTGTTTACCCACCCGGCCCCACTGATGATAAGGGCCGAAAGCAGCGGAACAACGACAAGAAGTGCAGGGTATTGTTGGCTCATTTTTCCCTTATCTGCGCTAAGATTTCATCTTCTTCAAGGGTGTTGTATTGGTTATAGACCCTTATAGCCAGGGCCAGGGCCACCCCAAGGGTAGCCACGGCCACCACGATGGCGGTCAGCATCAGCACATGTGGCAACGGATTTATATAGTCCACGGCATGCACAATGTGAGTCCCCGCGCCATGGCCATGCTCGCCATGGCCATGCTCTAAAATCGGAATCGTGGCCCCTTTCTTTGCGCCTATTGACACGTAAAACAAGATGATGGCTGTTTGAAAGATACTCATGCCCACGATCTTTTTGACCAGGTTGTTCTTGGCGATCATGGCATACAGGCCAATCATCATTAAGGTGATATAAATCCAGTAATTATATTTGGCGACAAGCATTTGCATCAAATCAGACATTTCACTTACAGCCCTTCATCATATTTGCCCGCAGATGAGACATTGTTATAAATCCAAATTATGGTGGTCATGACGGCAACTCCCACACCGATTTCCACAATGAGAATGCCGTGGGATCGCGCAGTAACCGGATCGACAAAAAGGACGGGCGCAAGAGCGTGGTAATCCATGAAATTAAGCCCCAACAGCAGACACAAGGCGCCAGTACCCGCATAGATAAAGACACCGGTGGCAGAAAGGAGGGCATCCACCTTTTCGCGCATCCGTTCAACGGCCGTTCTCAGATCCTGGGAGATAGCAAGCAACATGATGCTGGCTCCCAGGATCACGCCGCCCTGAAAGCCCCCGCCAGGGCTGTGGTGCCCATGGGCGATCACGTACAGGCCAAAAAGCTGGATAAAGGGGATCAGCAACCGGCAAACCGTCTTGATGATCAGATCGTGCGGGGTCCACAGGGTATCGATCCTTTCAAAGTCGTCCGAATCAGGAGGTATCTTTCCGCCTTCTTTGACACGTATAGTCGCTCCGGTAAGAACATGCCGATAGAGTCGATCTGAAGGCTCTTTGCGCAGATAGATCCGCAGGAGAATAAAACAGGCGAGCCCGGCCGAAAAAATCACCGTGGTTTCAAACATGGTGTCATAACTACGATAGTCGGCAAGGACCGCAGT
>JAQYWL010000494.1 GCA_030145035.1 Desulfobacteria bacterium
TCCTCTGATTAAAGATTAAAAGCCGGATATTGGAATTGAGATGGAGAGGTTTGCCCGAATTTGGCTTAAACTGACACCATTCAGCATAATCTCAATCGTTGAAGTCAAATTCCCCCCTTGTTCTCGGATTGTCCACAGGCCCTCGCACAACTGCACAACCCAAAACCGCCATATGTTGTGATCGCTTTTTCCTTGACGCACAAGGCCAATTCTCCTATACTCACCCCACCCAAAAGCGAGTTCTTATCAATTTATCAATTATAACAATGGCCACTTGAAAGGATTCGCCAGGGTGGATGCGGGCGTGAGATGCATAAGCTTCAACTCTAACCACATCCATGTCTTTGGGCGCTTGTGCGGCTGATAATGGTAAGAAGAAGCATAAGAATAATGTGACTGTTAATAAAAAGTTTTTGACCATTTTGGTTTCAGAAGTTGTAGGCGTTCACAGGTTCAGAGTTCACCGTTCAGATTTTCGGTGAACCCTGAACCCCTGAACCCTGAACCGAGGTGTTTTTAAAAGGTTATGACCTTGTCTGCTTCTGCCATCAGTTCGTAAAGGTCGTCCATCCAGGCCAGAGGACACGATGCTGAACCCGTTTGACCACGGATTTTGAGGCATACGCCTCAGACCAAAAACTCACCCCCTGCCTCCATAAACTCTTCAGTCAATGCGGTTACGTTGAATTCCTCGGTACTGAACTCCTGGAACTCAACCGCTTTGCCCAGCATGTACACGGACACCTCCTGTTCCTTCTTAACAAGGGCCACGTTCGCCAGGCGCATGGCGTTGTGCGCAGTTTCCGGATCATTGGAAGAAATTGTGATAAACCATTTCATGCTTAACTCCCTTTCAAGTTTTATATAGTATTGCTCAAAACGATCTCTGCGATCTCTTTATGGATGATCTGCGGGTCTCCGGAGGCATCAATCACTCGAAAGCGTTCTGGCTCGCTTCTGGCCAATGTCAGATAGCCCTGGCGTACCTTTTCGTGAAAGGCAAGGGCTTCCTTTTCAAAACGATCTTCAGGCAGGTTCCCGGATTGGCTGTTGATACGCTGCCATGCCCGCTCAAGCCCTGCATGAACCGGCAGGTCAAGGATAAGCGTCAGATCGGGTCTGAGGCCGCCCAGCACAATCCGATGAATTTGTTGAATCAGTTTTAGGTCAAAGCCTCTGGCATATCCCTGATATACTGTGGTGGCGTCAAAGAATCGGTCTGACACGACCACCTTATTGGCAGCCAGAGCGGGTTTGATCACTTCATGGACGTGTTGTGCCCGGTCAGCCTCGTACAGAAGAAGCTCTGTTAAGGGAAGCATGGTAGCGTGCGCAGCGTCTAAGAGGATTGCGCGAATCTTGTGTCCGATCTTGGTGGCCCCTGGTTCGCGAGTGGCAATGCACTCACAGCCCTTTGCTTGCAGCACAGGGATGAGAAGCTTTATCTGGGTGGTCTTTCCGGAACCCTCGATTCCCTCAAAGCTAATGAACATGGGTAGTGTCCGTTTCATTAGTCATTGGAGCTTCGCTCCGCATGGCGCATGGCGCATAGCGTTTTTCCTTTTACGCTCTGCCCTCTGCGCTCTGCGCTCTGCCCTCTGCGCTTTCATTCCGCATTCCGCATTCCTATGCCTTTCCTCTAAAAAAGAAGCGCTCGAAAACCCTGTGGTAGGACGTCCATGAGCCATCCGGGTCTTCGGTGTCCATAAAAGCGCGTACGCCAGTGACCTTGGCGTCCAGCTCGTCCAGGTAGTACAGCATGATGGCCTCAAGGGTCTTGGGCGGCTCGGGTGATCCGAAATCACGTGTGCCGTGGTGGCTTACGATCATGTGTTTTAAGACAAGGGCCAGGTTTTCCGGAAAGTCATTCAGGGTGGCAATCTTTGTTTCGAGCATCTCAACCCCAATGACAATATGATTGAGGAGTCGCCCCGCGTCTGAATAGTCGATATGGGTCTCATAAGAAAACTCGTGAACCTTGCCGATGTCATGAAGGATACCACCCGTAAGAAGGAGATCCTTGTCAATTCCCTTGTAATGGCCGGCAACCGCCTGGATGAGCCGGGCAATGGAAAGGGTGTGCTCTAACAGCCCGCCAAGGTAGGCGTGATGCATCTTCTTTGCTGCAGGGGCGGTCTTAAACAGCTCGACAAAGGTCTTATCTTCAAAAAAGGCGGCAAGAAGCCTTGACAGGTGCTGGTTTTCCACCGTCTTGCTGATCTGGATCAATTGCTCCAGCATCTGATCCGTATCGCGCTCGGTGGCTGGTAGAAAATCCCGGGCATCAACGTCGGCTGGATCAAGCCGTTCAAGGTGTCGCACGACAAGTTGTAACGTGTCCCTGTATTCAACCGCATTTCCCTTGACTCTAACATAGTCTCCGGCCGCAAAGGCTTTGCTGATAGCCTGAACATTATCCCATGCCACTGCCTTCATGCCACCACTGCGATCCACAAGGCTTAGCGTGAGATAAGGTTCTCCGTCTTTTTTATAAGCTAGCTGCTTGTCCCGGGCGACAAAGATGTCATCTACTGCTTGTCCCGACTTGATCGTGTTCACAAATGTCTTTTTCAACGACTTTCTCCTGTTCCTCTGATGGGGATTTAAGCTGCCGCCCCCCTTTTATCAAAAATCGTTCGCTATTTACAGAGTTTTCCACCGGTTTCAATGGTCTTTTGGCACGAAATCTGATTTTTGTGTTGTAATGTCTGATAGTTGGCATGGTCCGACCCGATTCTCGCAAAAGTACCCTGATCAACCCTTGACGTTCTGTCCGCCGGTATTATCTTTTGGACAAGCGTTAGACGATGACTAACTGCAATAAGATCGAAAGGAGGTGTCAGACATGACCGCCCTAATGCCAATACTAAAACGAAGTGGATTGGTTATGCGTCCTGACCGAGACTTTTTTGATCGGTTCTTTGAGGATTTCGGGCTGCCGAGCCTGTTCTCAGAAAAAACAACGTTCACGCCAACTTTTGACGTGTCTGAGACCGAAAAAGAGCTGATCGTAACGGCTGAAGTCCCAGGGATGGACAAGAAAAATATTAACATTAACCTTTCAGACGGATTGCTGACCATCAAAGGGGAGAAAAAGCAGGAAAAAGAAGAGAAGGACGAGAACTATCATTGCGTTGAAAGACGCTACGGGACGTTTTCCAGGACCATGCGACTTCCCTCAGAGGTTGAAACTGACAAGGTGGTTGCAACTTACAAAGACGGGGTGCTGAAGATTACGCTGCCCAAATCTGAGGCTGCTAAGCCAAAAAAGATAGAGATCAAAAGCTAACCCACCTCATCTAAAGCGTGTGCTGGGCAGAAGCCTGGCACACGTTTTTTTATTTTCCCCCTTTGTTTTTTCTGGGGGACCCTTCCAGATAGTTTCCATTGAATCAAGAATTGATCATGAATTCCTTAGGGTGATCCCAAGACCTTATACTTTACTGACAAAAGACCATGCTTGCAAAGGTCACACAACCCCTTCCCTGCTCATCTCGCCACTGGGAATACCTCAAGAGCTTCCCTTCCCTAACTTCCATGATGCTGAGCAAGGTATAAATGGCGGAAAGCCCACAAATCTGCCGCTGGTTGGCGTCCCTTGCAACACTTTGCCAGAAACCTTCCCTGTCAAGGGCCTCAACAGACCTTAGAGTTTCGAGGTCATCACCCCGTATGTCGGTCAGATCTCCATGTGAGACACGACGCTCATTGCCAAACTGGGGACCAATATGAGAAAGATCAACGCTTGCTATCAAGCATACCTTCCTGCCTGAAGCCACGATGGTCTCCTTTACACCGTTGACAAAATCAGAAACCCTAACATCTTGAATAGGAGAGATCCCTTGTGCTATGAAGCCGTCAAAACTTCCGCAAAGCACGGGCACGATTTTCACATCGCCTTTGTCTGCACATAAATACTTGAGCCATATTGTCTGAAGTTCGACGGAATGCTCAGCCCGATGGTAGAACTCCCCTTCAAGCAGATCCTGGTTACAATTTTCAATCAATGCCTGAACAAAATCTCTGTCCGTATCCATCAATCCCAGGGGCGTTTCAAAGGGCTTGGGGGTGACTGAAAAAAGGGGTTCGGCGGCCATATGGTTCACGCCCAGGATTATGAAGGTGTCCACTTCGTCAAGTGTTTCAATACCCCCGTATCCCCACGCATAACACGGGCCACCTCTCATGTAATCAATGTGGGGCACCATTATGCCTTTGATGCTCCCTGTGGGAATTTCCGGAAACATGTCCCCCGGCCCATCAGGGTGGCTGTAGTAGGAAGCAAGTTCCCTTTTGAGACGTGCTGGCTCACGGTGTGCCCTGTCTCCCAGATGCAGGAAGGGACGGGTTTCGGCCTTTTTAAACTCGGTTTTTAACCTTTGTTGATACGCCTCAAATCGCTCCCCTTCCAAAAAGAGGTTCTTGTCCAGGTGGTCAATGACCTTTTGTATGTGATCGGAAAAGAGCATGTTTCCGAACGTGCGCATATAGGCGACCTGGATGTCCTGAACAGAGTTTTCTCCGTTCAGCATGGATACGATGAAAAAGACGTGCCTGGGCACAAGAACCGTATTCTCAGCAAGGCCGCTTGCGTCCTTCAAACAGATCATCTCTTTGCCTGAGTACATGACAGGAAATGCACTGACAGACCGCATCTTGGGATATTTCATATAGACCTCATAAAATCGCTTCGCGATTTTATAATGACTGTTTCAAGCATAAGTTCCCTCACTCAACAGATGCACATTTCCTATGCGGGCCCGGCTGATGCCGGCATTCTTTGCAGTCTCCTGGCAGCGCAGGGCGTGTCTTCGAGATGTGGTAGGAAGATCTCGCAGATAAAAACTGGGATAAAAAGCCAGTAGACTATACGGAATCTCGGGATTTAGGCTGCTAATATACCGGGCTATGGCATCCACCTCCTGCTCATCTATATAGCCAGGAATCAACAGGGTGCTGGCAATCAAGAAAGGGGGCTCAGGCCGCTCGGGTATCCGTTTGCTCAATTGCCTGAAATTATCCAGGGTCTTTTGATTCGAAACGCCACACAGAGCCTTGTGTAGCCCATCATCCCAGGCCTTGAGATCGAACTTAATGCACCCGCCGGATCTTAAAGAAACCTCTGCCATCATGGTCAGATAAGGCTCCCGTAAGGCGCCATTTGTCTCCCAGCATATCCTGAGAATGCGATCAGGGTTTTTTCTTATTGCAAGCTTAGACGCCTTTAGCGCGTGCAGGATCTGAGGGCCGGGGTCTCCTCCGAAATAACAGATGCAGCTTGTCTCGTCGTCCACGGCTGATGCAAGATCTTTTGCGTGGAGCTTGCCAGGAGAAAAGGTTGCTTCTTTAAAGTGGTAATTCTGGCAATAAAGACAGTTAAAGGAACACGCATGATAGAACACTGCCAGGTTTTTGTATCCGTATTCAGGACCTTTCAAATAGGCATAGCGCGGATGCCCACACCCTGTGCCTGCCGGGCAGACAAACTCAGCCACGCAATTGGTTGGAAGTGGATCATAGTAATAAGAAAGTTTCCCTTCGTGGGGCCGCCCGCCCCTTAGCTTTCCGCCCTTGACATGCCGTACACCACAAAAGCCCGTGCCGCCGTCAGGGATCTGACACCTGTGGAGACACAAAGCACAGGGGAACCCCCTTTCATCACGGGGAGATTCTGCGGGAAGGCCGTAGGCCCTGCGGCTCCTAACATGAACCCTGGCAATCTCCGGCCCGACTTCGGAGAAATGATGACGGATGCAATCTGCGCAGAACCCGATGACATCTGAGATCGTTTGAGCAGATTTTTCACAATATCGGCAAGTTCCCATAGACTCTACGGTTCTCTCGCCCACTCCCTTCGGTCGCTCGAGCCCACAGAGATCCCAGTGATGAATAATTTGTCTGATTTTTTGACCCCGGTTAAATAAGCTTCGCATTTAACGGGGCAAGGACGAAAAATCAGACAAAAGCCTCAGTCCGCCTGCGGCGGACATTTGTCATTTGGGGCGCCAACATTGACCAGCGACATAAGGATTTGAGCCAGTGAATAGGTCCTGCGATAGCAGGATGGCTGTTTGAGGTGAATCCTCCTCTCAAGGATTCACCTCAAAACCTCTGAGCCTGGTTTATTTTTGTCAAGGCTTAATTGGTTTCTGGGTGTCTATTTCCTCCTAGTGGCCCGGGGCTAACGGAAGGAGCCCGTAGGGCGA
>JAQYWL010000422.1 GCA_030145035.1 Desulfobacteria bacterium
GAGTTTTTGAGTCCCGCAAGGCGGGAAGAGGGGAAATCTGCTAAGACTGCCATCTCGCTACCGCGGGAGATCTTGACAAGACGAACAGGAGATTAGCACAATCATAAATGCTCCGCCTCCGGCGGGCTGATCGTTTGGCCTGATTTTTTCCTCCCTGCCCCGTTAAATGCGTAGCCTATTTAACTGGGGTCAAATAATCAGGCCAAGGAAAAGTTATCTCAGTGAGCTCTGTGGGCTCTAGCGACTGAAAGGAGCGAGCGAGAGAATCCTGTAATCGAATCCGGGTGAGAACTATTTGCCTCATGAAACAACTATTCCAGGAAAAAGTACGAATCCTCCACAATGTGAAGTTGGGACCGGGCTATTTTAGAATAGGCTTGGCCTTTCCGGAGTTGGCCAGGATTGCCCGACCAGGGCAGTTTGTCATGGTCAGGCTCCCTGACAGGTATATCCCTCTCCTGCGCAGACCTTTTTCTGTTCACAGCCGCCTCGTTGAAGGGGGTGAGGTCTGCGGGTTTGAACTGTTGTATAAAGTGGTGGGAGAAGCTACCCAGGCCATGTCCGGGCTGAAGGCAGGAGACTTGTTAGACGTGTTGGGCCCTTTAGGAAACGGTTTTTCTTGTCCTGATGGTATCCGCCACGTGTTTCTTGTAGCCGGTGGTGTTGGCGTGGCTTGCCTTTGCTGTCTTGCCCTTTTTCTTAAGGAGCATAAGTGGGTGAGGTCCACGGTTTTCCTGGGAGGGCGGTCGGCTGCTGATGTCCTTTGTCAAGAGGAATTCGACTCCATAGGTGCAAAGGTTCGCATCACAACAGAAGATGGTAGCCTGGGCGAAAAAGGGGTTATCACATCAATGGTTCAAAAGGCCTTCAATGTTGATGGGAAACCGGATATGATCTGTGCCTGCGGCCCGACGGGAATGCTGAAGGCCGTCAGTGATATAGCTGCCACCCATGACGTTCGATGTCAGATCTCTTTAGAGACAGCCATGGCCTGTGGTCTTGGGGTCTGCCTTGGATGTGCCGTGGAAAAGGCGGGCAGCACGGGGGCATATTTTCATGCCTGCACAGACGGCCCGGTCTTTGATTCCCGTGCCATCGTGATAGAGGGTTCATAGAGATGGAATGCTCCGTTTTTCCTACGTAAAGAGGGAGGCTATGCACAAAGAATACGACCCTGAATCTGTAGAATCCAAGTGGCAGGGAATCTGGCAAGACAATCACTTGTTCAGGGTAGAAGAAGACCCGGCCAGGAAAAAGTATTACTTGCTGGAGATGTTTCCGTATCCTTCAGGCAACATCCATATGGGGCATGTGCGCAATTACACGATCGGAGATGTGGTGGCTCGATACAAACGAATGCAGGGCTACAATCTGCTTCATCCTATGGGTTGGGATGCCTTTGGGATGCCGGCAGAAAATGCGGCCATAGCCCACAAGGTACACCCCGCCAAGTGGACGTACCAGAATATTGACACTATGCGCACCCAGCTAAAGCGCCTTGGGTTTAGCTATGACTGGGACCGGGAACTGGCTACATGCAAGCCCGAATACTACCGTTGGGAACAGTGGCTCTTTGTCAAGATGTTCGAAAGGGGGATGGTTTACAGGAAAAAAGCTTCTGTAAACTGGTGTGAAAACTGCCGGACGGTCCTGGCCAATGAGCAGGTAGAGGCGGGTTTGTGCTGGCGGTGCAGTGCGGTCGTGGTCCCAAAAGAGCTGGACCAATGGTTTTTCCGTATCACCGATTATGCCGATGACCTCCTGGAGTACTGTGACCGCCTCCCGGGATGGCCCGACAAAGTGGTGACCATGCAAGAGAACTGGATCGGAAAAAGCCTGGGAGCTGAGATCTATTTTCCTTTGAAAAATGGCGACGGCCATATCCCGGTATTCACGACGCGTCAGGACACGGTATTTGGTGCCACCTTTATGTGCATGGCTCCCGAACACCCACTGGTTGTCAAACTTGCTGGAGGAACCGAGCAAGAAGCCGAAGTTCGGGCCTTTGTTGAGCGCATACGTGGCCAGGACAAAGCCAAGCGGACATCGGATGATTATGAAAAGGAAGGGATTTTTGTTGGGGCGTATTGCATAAACCCTTTTAGCAAGCGCCGGATGCCCATCTTTACAGCCAACTTTGCGCTGATGGAATATGGGACCGGCGCGGTCATGGCAGTACCAGCCCATGACCAGCGAGACTTTGAGTTCGCCCGAAAATATGACCTGGACATTATTGTAGTGATTCAACCCAAGGGCGAAACATTGGACCCGCAGACCATGACCGAGGCTTATGTGGAAGAAGGGGTATTGGTTCGGTCCGGGCCCTTTGACGGGCTGGAAAATGTGAAGGCCCTTGATGCCATTGCAGACTATCTTGAAGAGAAAAAGATCGGAAAAAGGACTGTTAACTTCAGGCTCAGGGATTGGGGTATTTCACGTCAAAGATACTGGGGGGCGCCTATCCCTATCGTCTATTGCGAAAAATGCGGGGTGGTACCGGTTCCGGAAGAAGAACTGCCCGTGATACTGCCTGAGGACGCCAGGATGCTGAAAGGGGGTAAATCCCCTTTGCCGGAACTTGAGAGCTTTGTGAAGACAACGTGTCCCGGATGCGGGCATCCTGATGCACGTCGCGAGACAGACACGATGGATACCTTTGTGGAATCGTCATGGTACTTCGAACGATATTGCAGTGCCCATAATAATCAGGGGATGTTTGACAAAAAGGCCGTGGAATACTGGATGCCCGTAGATCAGTACATCGGCGGAATTGAACATGCGATCCTCCACCTCCTTTATTCGCGCTATTTTACTCGGGTGCTCAGGGATTTTGGGCTGGTGACTTACAAGGAGCCCTTTACACGTTTGCTGACCCAGGGAATGGTCTGTAAGGAGACCATTAAATGTGCAAACCATGGGCTCTTGTTTCCTGAAGAGGTCGTGGAGAAGGACCGAAGCCGAACCTGTAAGCATTGTGGAAGCCAGGTTGAGGTTGGACGGGTCGAAAAGATGTCCAAGTCAAAAAAGAACGTGGTCGATCCCAATGTCCTCATAGAGAAATATGGGGCCGATACCCTCAGGCTTTTTTGTCTTTTTGCAGCGCCGCCGGAGCGGGACCTGGACTGGAGCGATCAGGGGGTAGAAGGTGCTTATCGCTTTCTCAAGAGGGTATGGCGACTGGTGGCAGAGCATGTGGCCCATATTCAGAACGTGAAGCCCTTTGACGGAGGCGAAGAACTTGCCGGAGACCTGAGAACCCTTTACAGAAAAACCCATCAGACCATCAAGCGTGTAACAAATGACATCGAGGCAAGGTATCACTTCAATACGGCAATCAGTGCTGTTATGGAGCTTGTGAATGCTATACAGGCTGTCAAGGAAGGTATCCTTTCGACGCCGGATGGCGCTTCTGTCTTGAGGCTATCCCTGGAAACTGTCATAGTCTTATTGTCGCCCATTGTGCCGCATTTAGCCGAGGAATTGTGGGAGGCCCTGGGCAACTCCGGAAGCGTGCTTGAGGCTGCCTGGCCCACATATCGTGAGGAGGCTATTGCAGAAGACGAGATCCTGATTGTTGTGCAGGTTAACGGCAAGGTGCGGAGCAGGTTCAATATTGCTGCTGATGCGCATGAAGACGCGATAAAGGCGGCTGCGCTGGCCGATGACAGGATTGTGGCACGCATTGGAGGACGGCCAGTAAAGAAGGTTATCGTGGTACAAAAGAAGCTGGTGAATGTAGTGGTGTAGAGGGATGCCTGATGCCGGATATCCGGCCTTAATCATTTTTTCGGCCACTTTGGTGGATTTCGTCTTTCCTCTTTCGACCTGATGGTTTTTAATTAAATTCGAAATTCGAAGCACGAAATCCGAAACAAATACGAATGACCGAAGCACGAAATCCGAAACAAAATAACTATATGAAGCTTTTCAGAATGAAGTTTTGAACATTTTATATTTGGATTTTGAATTTGTTTCGAATTTCGATATTCGAATTTCGGATTTGTTGAGTTTCCAGATGCAAAAAGCAAATATTCGTCTTAAGGAAATAAAGAAGACGGCAATCGCCCTGGTTGTCTTTGCAGCCCTGGCCGGCTGCGGATATCACTTCAAGGGAACGGGTCTGAAGGCGCCCGAGGGTGTGCGTACGATTGCAATTACCATGCTGGAGAACAGAACCTCCGAATCAGGGATTGAGACGGTCTTTACGAGCGATCTGGCCTATGAGTTTACCCGAAGCAAGGTGCTTCGCGTGGTGGACAAGAACACGGCCGATGCGGTTTTAAGCGGCAGAGTTGCGTCCTTGACTGTAGATACCATTTCTCACACTGCAAGCTACTACTCTGATGAACGCCGTGTGACAATCACTCTCGATTTAGCCCTAAAACGGGCTGACGGCAAGGTCATATGGTCGGACAGTGCCCTGTCTGACAAAGAAGCCTTCAAGGTGGACTCTTCGAGGCCAGAAACCGAGAAGAATAGAAGAAAGGCCATTAAGGACTACATATCGAAACGATTGGCCGAAAAGATCCATAACCGAATCCTTTCAGACTTCTAAGGTTGATGACTTCCCAAGAATCATCTCATCGACGGCAAAGTAAAAAGTTCATATGCAAGGCGTGCGAATCTTGAGGAATGAGGCGTACTTATGGTACGTCGCAATGATTTACCCTGTTAAATCGGCTCCGCCGTCTCGCGTCGCGAGAATTTAACAGGGCGGGGATGAAGCACAACGCCGCAGATGGACTTTTTACGAAGCCGTCAAGAAAGGGCGTTTACGTGTCTGGTCAGGCGGGATATCTTTCTGGAAGCTCTGTTGCGGTGGATGGAGCCTTCTTGAGCTGCCTTATGGATAACAGGTATGGCTGCAGCTAAGGCGGTCTGGGCCGCTTCTGGAGAACTTTCATTGATAGCAGCCCTGACGCGCTTAATTACGTTTTTCATCCGCGTTCGCCTTAATTTGTTGCGAAGATTCCTGACGTTGTTTTGCTTGGCCCTCTTGACAGCCGATTTGTGAATTACCAAAGTCGTTTGCTCCTTTCGAATTAATCTAATTTATCAAAATATTGAGCGCTCGCATATTTGTCAAGGATTATTTCAGTGCTGACGCAGGCCTTCCCCCTCACCCCTGGCCCAGACCTGGTTGGGAAGGGTGATATACCCTCTTGCGAGCGTGTCGAGCCAGGGCAGGCCTAACCCTCTCCCGCCAGGGGAGAGGGGATTAATATGTTGAAAGCATTAATATAGTCTCCCTCCCCCTTGACGGGGGAGGGTCGGGGTGGGGGTGAAAACAGCGCGAAGAATATTTCCGACAATGAATCATTAAAGGAATCATTATTCTGTA
>JAQYWL010000209.1 GCA_030145035.1 Desulfobacteria bacterium
CCGGATGAGCGAGAGATCCTGGGCCTCGCTCGCGCCTCTCTTGGACGATCGTCGATATGTGGAGTCTGTCATTACAGGCTTGACCATCCCGGCTGATCCGAACTTCAGGTTTGTTGTTACTATTAACGAAGACGCTTCTACCTACGAAATCCCTGAATATATCCATTCCAGACTTCAACCCCAGATCTTTATCGATTTTCCGGATCGGGAAGACGAGCTATTGATTCTGAAAGAAAATCTTCCCTTTGCCGATGAGGATGTCCTGAATTACATGGTCGATTTTCTCCAGCGTGCCCACATGGCCGATGAGGTCTATGCCGTGCGGGACGGGATCAACATGGCCAGGTATGCCATGAAGATGATGCACGGCACGCGAACAGCCAAAGAGGAAGCCATCCGCCACGCCATACTGACCGTGCTTGGGGACGAGGGTCTGCGGTATGAAGAATAGAAATGATAAATGACCAACTACAACCTTTCGGTCCTGTACATCCGGTCCCGGTCGTCCACTTCAGCTTAGAATTTGCCGGTGTGGTCCGGCACCTGTTTCAACGCCTCAGGCCGGATGCTGTGGCCGTGGAACTTCCTAACTCCCTTCGGGATGTAGTGCGAAAAGGTGTACGGCGACTTCCCGAGATCTCGGTCGTACTGTACCAGAACAACACGGGGGAGACCTTTTATCTGCCGATTGAACCGACAGATCCTGTTGTAGAAGCAATCCGATCCGGCCTGGAGGCTAATGTGCCTGTCCACTTTGTGGATCCGGACCTTGATGAGTATCCTTCCTATCGGGATTATGTCCCGGACACCTATGCTGTCTACCGTTTGGGAATCGAGGCCTACTTTGATATCTACTCAAGGGAGGTCCTTCCCGTGCTTAAGAGAGGCCCGGCAGATATGAGGCGTGAAACCGGCATGGCCTACCGCCTCCAGGAGCTTGCGGCCAAATACAACAAGATACTCTTCGTCTGTGGGTTGGCTCATCTTGAGGGCGTCAGGGCAGCGTTTTTTCGTCCGCAGGCCGAGCCCCTTGAAAGGATAAAACGGACCGGAGTGGGCCTTTTTCATCTCTACCCGGACGATTTGCCAGAGGTAATGACCGAATACCCGTTTTTGGCGGCCGTATATGAATACCGAAGGCGCAAGCTACCCCCGAAACCTGAACTCTCCAAGTTTACGGTTCGAAGGAAGATGGGTGTTCTTACCCTGATGACCGGCGGCAAGGACACATGGTCTGAAGAGGAGGCCCTGGATGCCTCAATACGCTGGGGTGTGCATGACATGAAGCCAGGCCCGGTGGACCGCCAGATGGTTAGCTACCGTCTCTTTCAGCAGGCAGCCCGGCATTATCGTCAGGATACGGGCGAAGATGTCTACCGCTGGCAGAAACGAACCTTTTTCCGTTTTTCAAGAAATTTCGCCTTTATGGAAAACCGGCTTTTGCCTGATTTCTATCAACTCCTTGTCTCAGCCCGGGGATGCGTGGACGACAATTTTTGCTACGCGTTCTGGCGATTGGGGTCCTTTTATCCCTGGCAAAAGCGTCAGGCTTCCATTGCCACTATCCGCATCAGCGGAGAGATGCTGTGGCTGGGGACTCGAAAGATTCGGATCCGCAGGAGGCTCCCAAGAATAAAACGCCGGCCGGTTTATATCCCAAAAAAGCGCCGAATGAAAGAGCGGAGACCGGGTGAGTGGCTCGAGGGTTTTGCCGACCCCTACATTTGCTCATACCCGCCCGAGGACCTGGTGATTGAAGATTACGGCAACTTTCTCAAGACCAAGGGAGCTCATGTGCTGTCGGCCGATGATGTTGTCTCAGTGCCCTTTGAAACCACGGTTTTGGATGGAATCGATATGCGGGAGACAGTGAGACATATCCACGAAGGCCGTATCTATGTGCGGGAGTTTAAGCGGATCAAGGGAGGCGTCGGATCCGTGGTTGTTATCTTTGATGAGGACAAAACCGGGGAGAGGTATCCCTACCTGATGACATGGCTTGGAGAACACGACCAGGAGTCGGACATGGCCTTTTATGCCACCGACCCTGCGGATCACATTGTGGGACCGGGGATCTCCCGGTGCACCTACGGAGGCTTCCTGATGACGTATCCGCCTCTTCGACTTGCTGATGTTTGGGGAGACCCGGAGTATGCCTGGGCCCGGACAAGGGCTGAGCGGCTCCTTTTAGCAGGTCTGGAATACAGCCTGGAAAAGCATGTTGTTTACGTCGCTGAAAAGCCGCCGAGGTCCTTTATCAAACAGGTGGCAGGCCGATGGGGCAAACGCATCGTGTACATCCCGATTGGGCAGGTTTCTCCCATCAGGCTAAAGCAGATACGGACCCTCCACGTACTGGCAGGCAAAGACAAACGCCAGATCGCAAAGGATTATGTCTGGTGAGAATTGGAGTCTTGCTTCTGCTCGCCGACCTGGCAGGCACCTTTCAGTCAAGTGGAGATACCAAGTTTTGGCAGGATATAAACCTGAAGCAAGAACCACACAAGGAAAATGGCCAGTATGATCAGTATTTCAAACATTCTGTTCCCCTTCAGCCAACGGCTGAAATTGTTCAGGCTCAAGAGAAGCCCCTGGAAGACGTGGCGCATGAAGATGACTCAGAGGCCCCGGCCCTTGTACCGGTCGTGCTCGAAGAAAAGATTGACAGCAGGCGCTCTGGCTTCGAGGCCCCGCATTCGGGGCACTTCATCGGCTCCTTGTCGCTTGAAAAGACTATTTGCTCAAATTCGTGACCACATTTGGGACAGCGAAATTCGTACAGCGGCATTGATACCTCTTCGATTAATCATCGACCACAAACGTACTGTTTAAATAATAATTAACCATTCGTTAGAGTATTGCAAGTTTTTTTGTCGATTCTTGTCAAGGTTTGCCGGAAATGATCAAAAAGTACCTACCCTGGCTGGTCGCCTTGTTATATTTTGTCTGTCCTTATGACGTGGTGCCGGATTTTCTGCTGGGCCTCGGATGGCTGGATGACCTTGTCGTGTTTGGTCTTGTCCTGTGGTGGGTGTCCAGGTTGAAAAGGGCCTATCAGGCGAGCAGCACCTCTTCGGCGTATGCCAGAAAAGGGCAGGAGGCACCCGGTAAGCAGGAAGCCCCCGAGGAAGATCCGTACAAGATACTTGGTGTTGAGCGTGGTGCCTCCAGGCAAGAGATTACAGGTGCCTACAAGAGGCTTGCTGTCCAATACCACCCCGATAAGGTCCAGCACCTGGGCAAGGAATTTCAAGAACTTGCCCACAAAAAGTTCGTGGCCATTCAAAAGGCCCACGATATGCTCATGAAGTGATAATTTGGCGGAGGCGTAAATTGGTACGTCGCACAAGCAATGACGCCCCGAATTTTCCCCTGTCAGTATTTGAACACCCCATTTTCGTAAACGATCACCCGATTTCCTGAAGTGAGATAGGCGGTGACTCTCTTTTTTTCGGTGTTCACCAGGTCCCAGTGAAGGGCCGAATCATTGAATCCCAATTTCCTTTTCTTCTCCTTTGTCAGCTCAGAGGGATTTCCGTCGTAGGTATCTGAATAGGATGCACCCAGGGCGATATGGCAGTTTCCGTAACGGCCGCCGTAATTTTCATCAAAAAGGGTATTCGCCATAAACTTATCAATCCTGGAGAATCGCCTGTCGGTCAAGGAAAACTCCCCAACCCTGCGTGCCCCTTTATCCATTGCTAGTTGTTTGATCACGAAATCCTCCCCTTTTTCCGCTTCGGCCTTCAAGGCGTTTCCCTTCTTGAACTCCAATTTCACGCCCTCCACATAATTTCCGCTCCGGAAAGAGGGTTGGTTCGCAAAATAGACCCCTTCGGTTCCTCTCCAGTCAGGGGAAAGAAAAATTTCAAAGCTGGGAATGTTGTGTCCCGAGATTCCAATCCACTTCCTCCTTTGTCCCGGCGTGATTCTGAGGTCAATCTTTTCGGACTGGATATGATAGTATCTTACCTCCATGCTGTTCATCCATTTTTTGACAGCCATGGCCTCTTTGTAAAAGGTCTTCCACCCTCGAACCGCATCGCCTCTATCAAGGTAACACGCTTTGATGATCTGATTTGTATACTGCCTCATGGTGAGCCCGGCCCGCTTTGCCAGCTCTGGGGTTGGCAGCATACAAAGGGTCCAACCAAAGGCCCCCGCTTCATCTCGTTTTTCCAGGATCTCGCGAAGCGGCTTCCTGGAGACCACTGCATTTGCAATCTTTCCTGGGTCAATATCGCTGAGATGGGTCAGGGATTCCGGGGCATGGAGATACAGGCTGCCGTTTAAATGTTCGTAAAGCTCCTTCTCTCCTGGTGGCTGGAAAACGAGTTGTTTGTTATTGGCCTTCTCGTAAAAATGGCGCTCCATTTTGGATGTCAGGCCCATGCGCAGGACCGGGTGCATCCCCATATCAAGAACCTTTGCCTGAAGGCGCTCGGCCATCCCCATGGCAGCAAGATCGTATCGAATCAAGACGATGTCATTTTTTCTGAAGTTGCCACTCCTTGCGGTTTTTAGCCCCCACAGCAAGACATCTGCATAGCGGTCTAATTGTGTGTCTGAAAGCATGATCGAGCCCCCCAACTTGACGGTATAGGAATTTCCTTTTATTAAGCGGCGTAGCCGCGTTATAATTTAAAATTTTCTCCCACGCGTTGTTGTAAAGCGTAGCTCAACTTCGAACGGAAATCAATCATCCCTAAAGAGATCGCCACACAGCATGAAAAAATGTGCAAAGTGCGGCAGGGCCTTTAATAAGTTGAGAAGATGTCAGGTGTGCGGAAAAGAGATTAATGCCACAACCGGAACAGATTTGAATTTTTGTATATTGTGCTACAGATGCCTATCGGCTATTGAAAAAGGACTTGATCTTAAAGAATACCGAGGGCAAAAAGCCGGAAAGGAGTCCAGCCCGCTCCAGCGAATCAAGATAGGTATAAACGTATTCCTTTATTTTCGCCGCCACGGCTTACCCTCAATGACCACCGTTTCCACCCGACTAATTCTATACCTGTCCACGATTACTAGATCAGCAATGGCTCCGCGGACAATGACTCCACGGCCAGAGGCCAAGAGAGGGATCGCACGTGAGGGGTTTCTGGTTACCAGCGAAATTGCCTCGGGAAGCGTAATGACCTTTTGCTCAACAGCCAGTTCCAAAACCTTGAGGATGGGACTATGGTTGCCACCGCCATAATTGGTCGATACGACATCAACCAGACCGGGTTCGAGGATGGCAAAGAAAAATGCTAGTTCTTTTTCCCTCTCCTTGCTGTCTAATGTATTGAAGGTAGAAATATCAATGATTACGCCCCGTTTCCTAAGTCGTTTTATCAGGGCAATGCCTTCTTCTGTGTCAAAACTTGGGTGATTGCAATGGCCGGCAACAAGTAGACTCCCAAGCCACGCTATTTCTTCTACCTTGGACATGGAAGAAGCAGCCGTATGCGCGATGAAGGGAAGGTTGTGCTCTTCGGCCAGACGGGCACCTTCTTCAAGGGCTTCAAGGGCAACACGGTATGGAGGAAGGACGGTTTGCGATATTTTATCTAGTGCCCATTCTGAGGAATAGTCCTCTAAACCAATCTCCTTGAGGATGTTTTCTACCCTTTCAGGATCATAACAATTGAGCGCAATCTTTCTCCCTAAAACCGCCTCCTTTAACTTCCTTGCCTGGTATTCGTCAATGGCAATGCCTGTTTCTCTTTTGACCATCTCGGGAATGAATTTATAATCCTGTACGCCACCACCAAGGGTGGCTCCAGAGCCCTCTTCGCCTATCGCAACTACAATATCGGGGAAGTGCTCTACGAGTTTTTCTAGTTTCTCCTCTCCTTGACCTGAAAGGCCGGATGAGTCAATATTCTTCGCTGCAAGGTATGCCTTTGCGTGATGGGTTATGGCTGTCTTGAGATTGATAGGGCATGCACGCCTTGCTTGAAATATAAGCCTGGGATGCGCAAAACCGTCTACGTTGAGGATAGTGGTGGTTCCTTGAGAGACATGTGTTAGTAGATTCTTCTTAGCTTGACTGTCTGACAAGGGGGGAGAGGCGCTGGAAAAAAGAGGAGCCCCGGGAATTACTCCGTGCGCGTGGATATTTATGACTCCAGGCAGAACAAGTTTGCCCTTGCCCTCATATATATGGGCAAATGTGACTCCTGAAGGTATCTCTTGTCCGATATACGCTACTTCCTTACCGTGAACACCTATATTGACTTTATCAACAAATGTCTGTCCATCCCCGGTAATGAGTGCTGCTTCTTTGATTAGCAGATTATTTATTGTCTCGGACATGGGGCAAACCAGCTCAGTCAGCCGAGGGGAAAGAAGGTATCAAAAGGAGCGCTCAAATCTCTTTTTTGCTGTCTTCCAGTTTAGAATGTCCTGGGGAGACAGCCCAAGATCGTCCAAATTTCTTCCTTCCTTGAAATAGTCACGATTGAGTATTTTACTTGCTTCTTCGATGATTCTCTTGTGAAGTGGCGTACCGACGCCCAAAGCTTTGGCCATGTAGTACAAAGGTACCACGCGGGTCATTACCTCCTCGTACAGATACCGATGGTTCATACTTGTGGGGGACGGTGACCGAATGGGACCTCCCGGCGGATTGTAATAAGGGGTGCCTTCATCATGAACCATATCAAAGAGGGGCCTTTCGTTTTCTCCGTCGCTAAGGGCGATACCATACGCGGTATGAAGAAAGTCGCGAGTACTGGGGCAGTCTCTTATCCCCATAGCATGGGCAACTGATATCCTTTCCCTGTCAAGTTTTTCTATCATTTCGGTCATTTCTTCGGTTAGTCCCAGATAGAAATTGAACTCCTCATGCGCTTCGATTCTTCTTCTCTGCATGATTATCCCGACGGCATGTAGTCCAGGTCCATCATTGATACCAGCTTGAAGCGGATCATGACATCCAATGAACTGGTCAGGGTAAATAGTCTTATGAAGCAAATCTAAGACATATGGCATTCTTTCAGATGGCAAAGCAGAAAGGTATAATTTCCGTTTCTTTGCCTTAACAAATGCCTCAATCCTCTTTTCAGAGAGTTCTGTAATCTTGGTGGCATAGATAAAGGTATCAGTATCGGCGAATATATCATCAGCGGTACAGCCCTGTTCTCTGATTCTCTTGGCCATAAGAAATTTACTATCAATACCACCAGAAAAGACAAAGATTATCTGGCCATTCGAGAGGTAGGGGGCCATTTGAGAGGCGATAAATCCATGGGCATTCGCTGTTGTCGTTATAATGATTATCTGAGATCCCACAACCGCGTCGTCCACTCGAGAGGTAATTACATCAGACTTGGCCTCTCCTTGATAAATGCCGGAGAGATGGAACACCTTAAGACACTGGAGCATGCATAGTTTCACGGCAGATTTTTCGTCGCTGGTCCGGTTATAAACAATTACCCTGATCTCAGGAAACTGAAGTTTGATTCTGGCTGCTTCAGCGATTCCTGCATTCCCTGCACCAAACACAGTAATCTGTTCAACATTGTTGTTGCTCATCTCTCTACTCGGCATATGTTGTCCAGTGAACAACAATTCGAGGATACAAGCCCCCAAAAACTATCGATGAATTATGAGTATGCCCCGGAGCCTCATGTACCTCAGCCATCCTGACAGGACGATTGTCCGGCTTGGAAAGCGAGCATTTTTACCCAAAGATGTCCCCATTCCCTTTCCTATTCGATGTCTTTCCTGATTCGCAGTCCTTTGACAATTTCTTTCCACAGCTCCTGCTCTTCAGGACTGAGAGAGATGTCTATATTTACGTCACTAGGACGGTCTGTTTCCTCGCTGGCTGCATATTGCTTCAGGTACTTAACGATAGCCGCATAGTCTTGGCTTGAAATTTTCCCGGCCTTCACGAGTTTAATGATTTCAGGGTTTGAGATAAGTTTGGATAGGTATGCGGATGTGATGTCGAATTGTTTCTTTACGAGTTCAAGCTTCATTTTGGAACGCTCTATCTCGCGCTTTAAGGCATCATGGCGGTCCAGCTCGGGCACGGACGGATTGGCGACGTCGATGATTTTGAGAATGGCTTTATCGGTAATGTTGGCGGCTTTCATTGCGATGATTTCATTGACAGAGATTATCGCACGATCAATGGCATTTGAGTCGAGGACCGCGCTGATCAGTTTATCGCTCACGCCCGCTTTTTTGAGCTTGATGAGATCCGCCGGGTTGACGGCAAAGGTGACGGTTGGGCAAAAAGTCAAACAGCACAGTAGGGCTATGACGGGGATGTATTTGCTCATGTTTTACCTCCCATGTTTTGAGTTAAAGTCAATGAGGGTCAGGCCTGAAATATTATTTCATACAGGTGGCCTGAGGCGGGTTTTGCGCAATCGCTCCTTGAGTTTTAAATCGCCGGATTTTCCAAATCTACCGCCCATGGACACTTCCTTGAAGATCTCCCATCAGACTTATTCAACCTAGTCAATAACGCCCCGGATCTTCAATGGCGCAAACCAGGCTTTTCCTCCCCGCTGCATCGTTGAAGCATCTCGACAACTTTCTCTATCAGCCCTGATGATAAACGAATCTTCTCTGCTGCCTCGTCAATTAACTCCATGGCAGCCGTGTTTAATATCTGGGTACGCATTTTCTTTATGTCGTTTAGATATTCATTCGAGCGGTTTTTCATCTGCTCAATGCCGTATTTTTGCAAATAGCAGTAATAGGATAGCTTATCTTTTTCTACACGTGACAATTTGTCCGTAATACTTTCCATATACCGACATATTGCTTCCATGCTTCCAATTTTGTCATAGGAACGCCTTATCAGGTAGGATTCCACGGATTCGTGAGCGCTCATGGAAGTAGATAGTGTCTTTAAATCATTTCTCAGCTTAGATAGGTCTATCCTAATGTTTCTGAATTTAGTTTTAAGATATAGGACCTGTAGTTTGTCAACATGGGTTTTGGTGTTCCTTGGTTCCTTTCGTGAAAATGATACGTTAGGCGTCAGCACTAGAGCTAATAGTAACAACATAACTATTGTCTTTTTCATAGCACCCATCCCTCATTCGATAGTTAATATTTAAGATGAGACCCTTCTTCTTTCTCCAGCTTATGACTATTTCCGTAAAGGACGATTTTGATCCCAAAAAGGCCATTCTAAGACCTAAATGAATTTTGGATGTTTTCTTTCTAGTAACCGGCACGCCGTTAGAACCCCACACCAATGCCAAAATGGACGCTCGGTGAAACACGCCGTGTGCGCCGCCATAGCTTGATCTCAATTGCTTCCACCAGAGGATAGACATACCGAAAACCTCCGATAGCTCGAACCTCGCTGTCGCTGAGCCTTCCCACCACAGTCAGCCTGCTCCCTTTCTGATAGATGGCAGGATCGAGAAATTGTTCTGATCGAACAAGGTAACGGCCCTCGGATCGGTCGCCATCCTGGGGCCGATCCCTCCTGCCGAGCGGAAGTTGCAAAACCGTAATCTCGGAGCCAAGCGCAGAACCCATGGTTTGTATGATCTTTCCCCCGAGCATTACGATCTCGCCCACGTGTTCAGCCGGAGCCGTTTGCAACTGCGCGAACGTGCCGCTGTAGGTAACCTGGGAGCGCACCTGCCGTGAAATGCCAGACGCACAGCCAAGTATGAGTAAAATGAGGCATGTACCCAAAAATCGAACAGTCCGTGTCATCGCAATGCTCACTACTCCTCTCTCGGCTATCGGCCTCCTTGTAAATTTGAGGCTATTGTAACGTCAATCAAAAACCCCTGTCAAGGGACTCTAATTACAATCCCCTGATCTGAGCAGCTCATGGGGGTCAGTCCATTTTTCCTTCCGCAGTCGTGCTGCTCATTATATGCATTCCCTGGCTCAGCGTAGGTGTGCTGGAATTATTAAAATAATAAGCTGAGACCTTCAACAGAGGAAATTTCATGAAGGGAAACTCCTACAGGGAGCCCGCGGGAAATTTAACAAGAATCCCAACTGCTTATGTATTTATATTTTTCTGAATGGTGCGTATTTCCTGCGCTATGCAGAAGAAATCAGTGAGGAACACCTCATGAGTATCATGGAAAAATAACAGAAACCCCTGATTATTGAGGCCTTGGACAAAGATCAAAGACTTTTCGAGACTATGTGGTTGTTGATGACGCTTCCCGAAAAGTGCATGAAATCTCCTACGGTGAAATACCAAAAAGTTAACAGGAAACGGGGCTCACGCCCACGTAGACGACCGGTCAACCTAGCCTTATCCCAATAGATATCATCGGATTTACCTGGTTGTTGTGGCACATGTTCATGATGTTTCATGTTGGCATTAATCTTGCAGAGCTTTTACGGGACGGGAGCTATAAAATAGCTAAAGAAACTTAGGGCCAAGCCAACAATCTAATGATGAGGAGACGGATGAGAGAATCTGCCATGACCAACAAACTAAACAAGACAAGATCTGAACTTAATAAACAGGGGGATCAATATCACAGCATAGAATTTTCAATAAATGGCCTCGTTCCTTATCGATTTAAGGTCTGGAACACCGTGTCAACGTTCATGACTGTTCTGGTTAAGGAAGATTCAGATATTTTGCCTCGGTTAAACGCGGGGGACACATTGGCCGTGAAATGCTATTCGACCGATTCAGTCTATCCTCCTGACTATCTGGAGACAGCAATTCGACATATCAGCAAAAATGGTCAAGGACGATTCAAGGGTCATTATTGTGTCGATTTGGAGGTTTTAGAAAGCCAAAATTAGAAAAAAACTCTTATATTACCACCGGTCAAGAAATGCCCCAAAGGGCGAACCGGGGGGCGTACTTAATTTAGAAACCGTAAAACTAAAGAGCGTTTCCAAATCTTTAACGGGCATCCTTCATTCCTCGGTTTACACTTTTCAAGGATGCAGGCGCCATGAGATAAATTCAAATGCAGGCAGTTAAAACCCTAAAATTCTCCATCAACGATGTTACTGAAATTAAGGCGTATCAACTCCGCACATTTCTGACTCAGTTTGCGTGTCAATTGCTTCTGCTCCTTTTTCGCAAGTCCATTATATTCCTCGAGGTGGTCTTTGAAAAAGTCTTCAAGTATATCTTTTGAAAAAAGTTGTATGAGTTTGCCGAATTCCTTTTGCCCAATCGGCCCGATTTTTGATAATACGTTGCAAAGCCGGTTTTCTGTGATAAGACTCCCCATCTCGTTAAATAGTTCCTCGCCTTTTGCAGACAATGTCATCTGAGGCTTTTTTGGCCTATCTCTTGCCTTTGCTTTTTCCGCCCATTTCTCATTCTTGTTTTTAAGAATTACTCTCGTCGTATCACTAAGAAATTTGGGAATTACCGGCTTTATCACAACGCCTTCACATATGTTATCTTCGAGTTCGGGAAGACCCAGCCATACGGAAATCTGAGAAGGAAAGCTGTTTGAATATTTCAAGCACTCTTTAAACGTAGCCCTGAAAATCGTTTTTGCATACAGAAAACCGGCCTTCTCCATGACTTCGTTGAACTTATCCACATCGAGCAATTGGCCGTCTATCGCCGCATCGATGACGTAAATTTCGTTGTGCGGTGTGTAAAAAATACCTTTCTGAATTCTTGTGGCAGAAGTATCCTTTTCCACATCCTTGTGAGGATATGTTCCGCCAATTAATTCACCATATACAGCCAACTCACTAAAATCACAGCCTTCTTTCTTTAAAATCGCATAGAGCTTTTTAACTCTTTCCCTGTTTTTGCCTTCAACCGGCTTATAGTCATAAAAGTTATCCTTTATAAAACCGCTCCTCTTGGCAGATTTCAGATTCTTTCCGTCATACCAGAAAGAAAGATTGGCGCCATGCGCCTTTTCCTGAACAACAAATTCGCCTTTGTCTAATTTTTCCGCAACAACAATATCAATAAACTTTTTGCGATAACTATTTTCAATGTCGAAATATTTTCTAAACCTCAAAGTTTCTATCCTTTACAATGAAAAACTCGAAAAGAGAGAACGCCAAAAAGCTGAAACCCGAAACCTGGGGTGGTGAAAAAATCGGCTTACGACCCCTGGCCTGTAATTCGGCGAAGTCAAGGTACTGACTGACAATTTTGTATCGTTTCCCGTCGCTGGCAGTTGTCAAGTATTCCTTGACAACTGAAAGTTCCTCTAATTCTCCTTCTTTGAATATATTATGGATGTGAAGGCTGATATTTTGCTTGGTCGTCTGGAAAAGCTCTGCCATCAATCCCTGTGACAGCCGGACGGTTTCACCTTCCAGGCGCACCTCGATACGACTCCGCCCATCTTCTGTTTGATAAAGCAATATCTGCGAAATCCGTGCAATATCTGCGAAATCCGGGACGTCCATGAAATTTCAACATTTGATCCTTTTCTATCGCTCTTTTGTTTGAACCCCCTGTGGCACTTTGCTCTTTCGAGACCCTTTTAAGGGTTTGTCCTTTCCCCGCTGCTGGGCATCAGGTGGCCTGAGGCGGTTTTTGCGGATCTGCGCCTTGCGCTTGGCATCGCCATATTTTCCAAATCTACCGCCCATGGACACTTCCTTGAAAATCTTCCCATCAGTAAATTCGATATGACCAGCAGGGTCACGCAACGCCTTACTATTCAGTGTGCAGACCGACGAGACTTATCTGTAAACCTGCCCGTGCATGTCGCTCCGGGAGCCATGTGATAATTTCATGCTGAAGGGCGGCCTCTATTCTCTCTTTGGCCTCATTGAAATCTATGTTTGCTGGATTCCCATCACCATCTTGTTTGCCAGGAGGATCAAAACGGCTGCGCAGGTGGACTTTCCCGCCCTGGACGTCATAGCACAGGTTGAACAAGCGGCCTTTCACATATCCCTTTTCGTCCCTTCGTTGAACGAGGTAATGGGCATAAATCTTCATAGAGTTCTTGACACCTAATACACTGCCTTCAAACTGTGGCTTTCGAATCTGCTCCATCAGGGCGTCAACGATAGGATGTCCGATACCTCCTATTTCGCAGTTTCTTGTCCGCGTCGCCAGATCGCGATCAAAACAGATTCGTTCGTACCGTGGCATGAGATGATAGTTCCGTTGTAAAGAGTCAGGTGGCAAGATGCTCCAGAACTCACCATCAGGGATAGCAGCGCCCCCAAGTCGCAGAATGGCCCTTCGAATCCATTCCCCCATTTCATCTAAGGTATATCTTCCCTGTATCTTTCTGAAGTGTTCGAGATTGAAGCCGCTCAAATTTTGCGCTAAGGAGGCCAAAGCCTCGCGCGCCTTCACAGCGTCTTCGAGCATGCGCTGTATCTCAGCCTCTGTCCACTCATAGTTTCTGTCCAGCAGGGCACGCTTGTACAGTTTCTGATAGTCGGGTCTACTGCCGAGAAGCCCGAGGATCTCGCTCAGAAAATCCTCCACAGGTCGGCCCTCTGCATCAACTTTGCCTATGGTACGAGCAATCTCCAGGAGTTTTCTCTCCAGAAGCATATAGATGCGCTCTTCCACCGTGTCCTCAGCAATCAGGCTGTATACCTGAACCGTCTCCTGCTGCCCATACCGGTGAACCCGACCGACTCTCTGTTCCACTGCCATAGGATTCCATGGCAAATCATAATTAAAGACAATCCTGCCAATCTGAAGGTTAATTCCCTCGCCACCTGCTGAAGTGCTGATCAGGAACCGCGCCCCGTCCTGGGCCCAAAAGGCCTCTACTGCGGCTATCTTGTCCTCAAGGGGTCCTCCCTTGATAGTGGCGATATGTTCTTGCCCAAAAATACTTGCGAGCTCATCTCGCAGAAATGCCAAGGTATCCCGGTATTGAGTAAATATAATGAAACGCTCTGTTGAATCTGCGCGGGAGAGCTCACTGATAGCTCGCACAAGAGTATCGAAGCGCCGATCAGTCCCCGTAGGCACAAGGCCAATCAGTTCTCTGACTTTTTCAATCTCATTGGGGATGTCTGCTTCTGCAAAGACGCCCTCTTCTGCCTCTTCATCAGCCTCAAGAGACCACTCCGTGGTTTCATAACTTTCTTGAATTTTCTTTAACAACCGGTGGCGAATTCTCAATACGTAAGCCTTAGCTTCACTCTTCTCACGAACCCCCAAACCCAAAATCCGGCTGGCCAGATCAAACATCTCGTCTTGTATTCGCATGATCTCTTCTGCCACCTGAGCCCCTTTCCGTCTCTTTGCCTCCAACTCCAGTTGTCTTCGGGTAAGCAGCACCAACAAACGCCTCCGTAAGGCGTTGTGAATTGCCCTGGGGCTTGACGACATGATCTTTTGGAAGGTAGCCATGACGAATCCGATAGCCCGCTGTTCTCTGGTCGTGCGTTTCTGGTTTATGCCCGCTGCATTATACCCTTCGCGCAAGTAATCACTGAGCCTATCGTAGAAATAGCGTTCTCTCGGTGCCAGGCCAAAAACCTCTGTATGGACTTGCCTGCGTCGAAAGATCGGGTTGCCGTTCACATCGGTCACCTCGCGTTTCGTCCTCCGGGTCATAACGCGGCCAAGGAGTCCCCGATGGTTTCGCAAGGCATCATGTGTCGCAAATAGCTGGTCATTGAGCAGTTGAATCATGGACCAGAATTGATAGGCATCACCCTGATGTGGTGTGGCTGACAAAAACAAAAGGTCGCGGGTATGTTCCTTCAACATTTCAGCCAGCTTGTAATTCTGGGTGACCGTCTTTTTCTTGCCTGTTTTTCTCCTTGACAGATGGTGGGCCTCGTCGAATACGACCACGTCCCAGGGAGGTGCGCCCAAGAGTCTCTGAACTCGACGGGGCATCTTTAGGGTGTCAATCGAGGCGATAACTCTGTGGTGGTTTTCCCATGTGGCAGAGCCTACGTCTGAAAAATCGAGGCCAAGGATCTCAAAATAAAGTCGAAAATTGCTCTCCAGCTCCTGTTGCCAGTTTTTGATCAGGCCTGCTGGAGTGATAATCAAGATGCGCTCAGCCTCGCCCCGTGCGATCAACTCACGCAGGGCCATCCCCACCTCAATGGTTTTGCCCAGACCTACCTCATCTGCAATCAAAAGGCGGCGATCCGCCATGTCCACAAGATCATGCACAAGCAAAATCTGATGCGGCAGCAGGTTGACCCGGCTGGCGGTAAGCTCGCCACCATTATTGGAATGAATGAGTTCAAAGGCCATCTGCTTCAAGGCGTAGCCATCCAGGTCGTCAAAATCTGCACGCCTCAGCCTATCCCACAGATTACCCGTTTTTGCCAAAAGTTCAACGGGAATGGTTTCAAGCTTTCGGCCCTCAGTCGTATCAAACACCACATCGGCCTGGTAGATGCCTGCAATCTCAGCAATCCGCAAAACTTCACCTGCGCCCAAGTCAGGTCTGGATGGCACCGCCACGCGGTCGTTTGTGTTTATGTGAAAATCGGTTTTGTATGCTACGAGTTGTTCTGTCATGATAAAATCGCCCTGCGATTTTATATAATGCGGCTACGCCGCTCCAAAATGGAAACACCTCTTTTTTGAGCTATTCTCGTGGAGGACCTGCATAAATGGTGACGCGAACATAAGCTAATTTGCTTGAACTCGATATAGGAATCCTCTCCCGCAAGGATTTCGCGCAAAAGTTCATCCTGTGTATCGTACATAAAACCTCCTTAGAAGCCATATTTCTCGTACCATTGGCATTTTCTCTATTGTCAGCAATGAGGATTTTGCCCTTGTGATCTCAATCTATTAGAAGAGATTATTGGTTTATCTTGCGTCTTCTTCTGTTGCCAAACTTATCTTCAACCACGAATTCCTCATCACTGAGGCTTTGTCCCAGGTTGTTTTTAAGATAATTCAAATAGCCATAGTTTCCCATTCTCCCGCCCGTCATCTTCCTCACCGAAATCATTAGCCTCAAGTAAACCTGTCCAATCATCTCTTCGGCCATGTTCGCTTTCCAGGCAGGGCTGTTGGTTTCGTATTGCTCCAACAGATTTCTTGTTATCTCATCCAATCGGCTCTCTTCTATTTGCCTCTCCTGGAAACGGATTTCGTACAGCATTTTGTATGCTTCATATATGACGTTATCTGTTATCCTGATGTTTCCACTGAGATAGGCATCGCGCACCAGGGATTCCACTTCAAAGGCCATAATCGCAACGGCAGGCTCCTGAAAGATATCATCGTACTGGCCGTCACCCATACTACTCATCAATTCGGAAAATCTTCTATCTTCCAAACGCTTTTGCTGGAAGTTAACCCCCTCCAGATGCCTGCACTCCTCATTACAATCAACCTTTGTCAACCTATTCTGAGCGCAGCATATTGGACAGATAACCTTATCAAGAGGGGAACAATATCTTTTCCCCTTTTTGGTCGAACATAACCCGCATTTGGCCATAAATCACCCTTCCACAAATTCTTTCTGTTCTTTAGTATCTTTCCAAAGAGATTCCAGTGCCTTCACTTTCTGGACTCTTCCTAATATTTAAGACTCTCCTTCTACTCCCTGCTCTTTCTCGTTATCACAAAGCCAGGCTCATAAATCCAAATCCGCCCCATTCTCATTGAGCCAGCGTGCATGTTCTTCATAGTCAGGCATAACGCGGGCTACCAGACGCCAGAACCTGTCCGTATGGGTTCGCTCAATAAGGTGAATTAGCTCATGAACTAATATGTAATCAAAGACCCATGCAGGCGCCATAACCGAACGCCAATTGAAACTAACATTACCGTTTCGGCCACACGATGCCCAGCGATGACCCAGGTCCAAGATTCTTATGCTTTTTACCGTCACCCCGATCCTCTTATCGTACCGTGATATACGTTCTTTAAGCTGCCTTTTGATCTGCCTTCTGTACCACGATACAAAATGATTCCGCGCATCGCCCTTTCCACTTTCCGCAAGCTCAAAATAGCCGTGCCATAGACGCAGCGGTGTCGCTTTCTGTGGACCTCCTGACTTAACTTCCGCATCATCCATTATTTTCAAGCGATAACTTTTGCCAAGATAGAGGAAACCCTGGCCATTAACGAACTCTCTCTTTGGCTTTTCTCTGTTCAGGGACTTCTTTTGGGCAAGTTTCTGATAAATCCAGATTTTTTTGTCAGAAACGAACTTTTCGATATCAACTAATTCTGCTTGACGGGGGGCCGTCACCATAATCGTTCCATCTCTTTCGATGGAAACCCCCATAGACCTCCGGTCAGACCTCCTCAGTCTATATTCAAGACTGTCTATCTTTGCCGTTGTGATCACGATTTGATCAACCTCAAATGCAGGGCCTTTGCCAGTTCCACAAATCGATCCGCAAGCTTCTCCTGTTTTTCAAAAGGAATGAGATTGCGATCATCCACTTCGTTTATGATCCACGTTCTCAACAGGTCCTGCGCGTGCCTGCTTCGCCAGAAGTCAACCACCCTGATCTCCTGCCGGATGTGTTCCACTATATCCACAACTGCTTCACAGGAATCCTTCATTTTCTGTATCCAAAATGGATATAGGCGGAACCTTTGGGTCAACGCCCTGCGCAACGATGTGTTCATCAATCAACTGTTTTACTTTGTTGCCCACCCCTGCGATGTTGAGTTGTGAGTCCCGATAACGGTTAGCTGCGGTTTTGTTGACGAATCCAATGTATCTCTATTCTTTCGGGCAGTGATCAAAAACCGTGTTTCTTCGTCCAGGTTCTTCTGCTCATCGTCCGGGAGATCCAAAAGATTCGGATCAAGCAACTCAAGTCTCTTCAGAAGTTTTATTCTGGCTTTATCAAAAGCTTGATAATACCGGATGGCTGCCCTGCGGCTCACCGCTACAACCTGGGCCTTAAACCCGTTCGGCAAAATATTTGCTGCATAGTGAAGCAATACGTCTTCTGCCTTTGCGGCAATGAGATCCTTTGCCTCTAATATATTGACCACGGTTCCGTATCTCCGCCGTATGGCTTCTCTTTCTTCTTCTGTACGCGATCTGAACATATCATCAAAGAACTGATCCAGGGTTCTTCCATCCTCAACCCTGGCTTCTGCCTTGCGGCCCTCGTAAAGGATCTTAACGGTGGAACCATCTTTTTGTGACTGCTCAATGGTATACTGATCAATATAATCGCCAAAGATTTCATTCGTCCTTTTTTTCCGCCCACCAACGATAATGGGTGTTCCGGTAAATCCGATCATGGCGCAATTTGGCAGGGCCCGCATGATATTGGCATGCAGCATGCTGGTGTGGGACCGGTGCGCTTCATCTACAAGAACCAGTATTTCCGGAGAAAGATTCCAGACAGGGAACAGGATCGGTTTTGCCGGGAGTTTGTATTCACCCTGCTTTTTGCCTGAAGGGGCAGCCGCTTTCAGCATTCGGGTATCGGGAATTTGATATTCATCCTCTGCACGGGCTACCTGATCCTGGTATTTCTGAACCATGGCAAAGACAATATTGGAGCTGTCGTCCTTCATGAGCCCAGCAAGATCGTTCTTATTTTCCGCCCGATAAACGGTTTCACCGGTCAGGGCCGCGGTCCCTTTCAACTGCCCTTCAAGGTTTATCCTGTCGGTAATCACTGCGACCTTGAAGCTCTTGAGGTCAGGAAGGGTCCGCATCTTACGTACCAGGAAAACCATGCTAAAGCTTTTGCCCGACCCTTGCGTATGCCAGATAATGCCGCCACGCTGATCAGCATCGCCGTGTTCTTTTCTTGTCTCACCTGTCCTGAGACGGTAGATAGCCTTATGCACGGCCCGGAACTGCTGGTACCTGCACATAAGCTTCACCTGCCGGCCTTCTACCTGATCAAAGAGTATAAAGTTTCTTATAATATCAAGCAGATGCTCTTTTCTCAGCATACCGGCAACAAGGGTTTCCTGACTGTTCAGCTTGTCTTTGCACAGATGCGCGGCGACTTCACTCATTGGAACAGGGCTTGTATCCTTCCATTCCATGTAATGTTCATACCCTGCGCCCACCGTGGCCGCCCGCGCCCCCTGCCTAAAGGTGCTCACCAGAAATTGATTGTAGTAAAAGAGCCGTTCACAGCCCTCATCCTCTTCCACGTCCGGCCGCTGGTTGGAATATCTCAGGAGTTGGTTTATCCCTTCCTCCATGGGATTGGATATTCGCGGGCTTTTACATTCCACAACCACAAGGGGAATCCCGTTAACAAAGAGCACAATATCAGGGGTGATAAAGGTCTTTCCGCCAGGCACATCCACCCTGAACTGACTGATTGCAAGGAAATCATTCCTTTCAGGGTGTTCAAAATCAATGACGGCAACGCTCTTTTCTCTTCCATCGTGCATGGCAGGGTCTCCTGCAACCTCAATCCCCTGCAAAATGAGATCATAAGCCTCCATATTGGCTTCTAACAACTTCGGCGCGCTTATTCGCGCTAACCTGCTTGCCACTTCATTCACCCGGTCGTCATCAAGCCAGGGTCTTCCCTCATCATCAAGATTGATCTTTTTGATCGCCTTGCGTAATCTGGCAGTCAGCAATACATCACGGAAGCTGCCTCGCTCCGTCAGATACGGCACATCAATATCACCCTCAATATGCCCCCAGCCCATCCCCTTCAATTGCTCAATAAAGGGGATCTCCACATATGTCTTTTCATCAGGTGATTGTGCCATATTCACTTATAGTTTTATGAAACAAACAGGCTCAAAAAAGCTTCAGAACCTCCGTTCAGGTCCCACGTGCCTTATCTCCTGGAACAGTTTTTTCATCATCAGAAGGAAGATCTATATTCTTCATCACGTGTTCCTCTACCTTCTCCGCTGCTTCAATTGCCTCCTTTGCATCATCTTCACCAATGCTTTCAAA
>JAQYWL010000273.1 GCA_030145035.1 Desulfobacteria bacterium
AGGTGTCAGGTGTCAGAAACTGAAAAAGCAAGACCTGAAACCTGAACACTGAAACCTGAACACTGGTCAATAGGTGTAAACTACTTTATGGCGAAAATGAAGGATGCCGGAAATTCCTATACTATTTAAAGGGGGGCGAGGGGGGATTTTTCAGGTAACTGCACAGGTCCAAACAACAGGTGTGAGCAGGAAAACATCTGGACAGACCTTGTGTAATGTAATAAGGATCGTCTAAATGTTTAGAGCAAGCCCTTAGAGAATGGAGGTGATGCTGTGGGAAGCGTTGTTAAGAAACGCAAGAAAAAGATGCGAAAGCACAAACACAGGAAGTTGCTGGCTCGCACCCGCCACCAAAGAAGGAAGAAATGATGGAGACGATAGCTGCTTTGTTTTCGCCAAAGAAAAGGCACCGCATACGCCAAGAACCGTGGTGCCTTTTCTTCTTTCAATTACTTTTCGCCGGTATATCCTTTTAAATACTTGAAAAATTCAGTGTCTGTGGAAAGAATGAGTGAGCTCTCTTTATCCATGGTCTCCCTGTACATATCAAGGGTATTCACGAAAGAATAGAAATCAGGATCAAGTCCATAGGCCTTGGCGTATATCTTTGTAGCTGTGGCATCGCCTTTACCCTTGATCTCCTGGGCTGTTTTGTAAGCCTCTGAAGTAATCAGTTTCATCTCCCTTTCCTTTTCTCCCTCGATTTTCCGGGCCTCTCCCTTGCCTTCGGAACGGAACTTTTCAGCGATCTGTTTCCGCTCTGCAATCATCCGTCCAAAGACCGACCTCTGAACCTCCTCCACGTAATTAAGCCGCTTGATCTTGACATCAACCAGCTCGATGCCGAACTTGGCGAGCTTGGGCTGGGCCTGCTCCATAATCCCCTTGGATATTTTTTCCCGGCCAACCTTGACTGTGCCGAGTCGTCTCTTGTCCTTCATCTCTTCCTGTTCCAGACCGACTTCAAAAGTGTCGAGTTCTCGGTTCGTTCTGCGGACGGTTTCGATGAGGGGATAGGATGTAATAAAGTTGCGCACTGCCGGGTCAATGATATCGTCAAGGCGACCCAAAGCGCCCATCACATTATTCACGGTCTGAAAGAAGGCGAGGGGGTCCACAATCTTCCATCGGGCAAAAGTGTCCACCCAGATAAATGTCTTATCCAGCGTCGGAATTTGCCCGGGATCCCCGTCCCACTCCTGAAGGTTCTTGGGAAAACGATTGGCATACTGAATAAAGGGGATCTTAAAATAGAGGCCGGGGTCCTTTTTCGGTTCCCCGATTGCTCTGCCAAACTGTGTAACAACCACCTGTTCAGTTTCATCTACTGTGTAAATACCTCCAAAGGCGAGCAGGAGGGCAACTACAACCGGAACAATAATAATGATCAACGCTTTATTCTTCATTTTTGCACCTCCACTTGTCTACCCAGATTAAGTAATGGAAGGAGGTTTTTTTGATCTGCATCGATGATGTATTTGCTGCCCAATTTGGGAATAAGATCCTTCAGGGCCTCCAGATAAAGACGTCGGCGAGTGACGTCCTTTGCCCTTGAATATTCATTGTACATAGCCACGAACCTTGATGCATCGCCCTTGGCCCGGTTTACACGGTCAAGAGCATACCCTTCAGCAGACTTGATCGTTTTCTCGGCATTTCCCCTGGCAGCCGGAATGGCCTTGTTATATTCCTCCCTCGCCTGATAGACCATTCGTTCCTTTTCCTGTACGGCCTGGTTCACTTCGTTAAAAGAGGGCTGCACAGGTTCAGGGACATTTGTTTTTTTCATCTCGATGGTCACAACGTAGATCCCTGTCTCTGCCTCATCAAGCTCTTTTTGCAGCAACGAGCGGGCCTGGTCAGCGATTTCCTCTCTTTTGCTGATGACCTCATTAATGCTTCTGTCACCAACCACCAACCGCATGGTGGACTCTGCCAGATCGCGAAGTGTAGCCCTGACATTTCGCACCTTAAATAAGAACTTGTACGGGTCTTTTACCCGGAACTGGACAATCCAGGGAACCACAGCCACGTTAAGATCACCTGTGAGCATAAGATATTCGCCCTCATAGGCCTTGCTCACTGCGTACTGGGTGCGGACACCGGCCTCAACAGTCCGGAAACCGAATTCTTCTTTGTCGATACGCCTTACCGGGACCTTGGTCACCTTCTCAATGCCACCGGGTAGCTTAAAGCCGAGTCCGGGTTGAGCGGTGCGGACATATTTGCCAAACCGCTGGACGACCCCTACCTCATCCACCTTTACGCTATAAACGGTTGAACTGCCAATATAGATAGCGATGGCAACAAGTATGATGATCCAGCCCCCGGGCAGTTTCACCTGCTTTAGTTTGTTAATCACATCGTCCAAGCCAGGCGGCACACCGCTGCCGGATGGTTGGTGCTGTTTTTTTAGCTTGTCCCAATCCCAGGCCATTAGCTGCTCCTATTGTTCGGTGTTTTTATAAAATCGCTTCGCGATTTTATACAACGCGGCCTCCGGCCCGTAGGCTTCCGGCTCGGAGAGCCCACAGCTCGGAGAGGCCTACGCCCCGGAGGGCTACGCCGCTCAAAATGGAAATTCCTATACGTTTAACAGAAAGTTATAATATAGTTGCCACGCCCCCATAGTCAAGGAAAAACGGAAATAGTTCCTGTTGACAGTTAGCATTTCGGCAGACTATAGAAAAACTTAGGGGCTTTGCCCTAATTGGAGTATTGGAGCAATGGAGTACTGGAGTGTTGGGCTTAGAGGAATAAATCAGCTTTTTTCCACCCACTACTCCAGTACTCCCTGGCCCAGACCGGGATTATAGGCTTAGCAGATAAATTCAAACAAGTCGCGCCAGGGCGGGCCAACACTCCATGTCGATGCCATAAATCTATTACCACCACTGGACCAATAATTTCACTGAGTTGTAGGAATTCCGCGATACTATGACACGTATGAGAAAAAAGATGGACAGACCTGCCGCCCTCGGCACGGTCTTGCAGCAGGCACTAAAAGCCTCAAGAATTGATGTTGATCTGGACGCCTACGGGCTCTGGCAGCAGTGGAATGACGTGGTAGGGCCGGCAATTGCTGAAAATACCAGGCCGGAAGCAATCAAAGAAAAACTGCTCCTGGTTCATGTATCGAGTGCTCCATGGATGCACCAGCTCCAATTCCTGAAGCCTGAGCTGATCGAAAAACTCAACGAGACCCTTGGAAAAGAGTTGGTTGGAGATATACGGTTCAAGATCGGGCCGGTGGACGGTGATCCGTGATCAACGTTTCCGAATTTCTACAACTTATTGGAATCACGAAGCGTTTAGTGGCTGCCAATTTGTGCCATCCATATGGAGTAATGGAGTGTTGGAGTACACCCATCACTCCAGTACTCCAATGCTCCGATTGTGGTTCGACAAGCTCACCACCCTGAGCAAAGTCGAAGGGGGGCGAAGCCCCTAAGGTCGGTCTCAATTCCCTATCATCTCTTTTACTTCATCCGTATACCCTCCCTCCGGTTTGTAGATTATAATCGGGGGTTGGACCTCTAATCCCGGATTACCATATTTTATCCCTTCTGCAATGGCCAGTATAGCCTCTGAGGATTGCTCAGGATGAATCAACCTTAGCCGTTTGGGCTCCAGCTTGGATGCTCGCATGCGCAGGACAAGATCGATCACACGCTCGGCAGGATAAATCACCACGAAGCGACCGGAGCGCTTCAGCAGGCTTTGGGCAACAGAAACCACATCTGAAAGAGAGGCCTTGATCTCATGCCGTGCCACAGCCCGCTCCTCCTCCGGGCTGATCCGCCCCGAAAGTACCTTGCGATACGGCGGGTTGCTGAACACAACGTCAACTGTGCCGGGGGTCAGGTATGACTTGAAATCCTTCATGTCTCCGTGGACAATGGTAATCTTTCCTTCCATGTGGTTCAGCCGTACATTCCCGGAAGCCAATTCTGCCAGATCCTTCTGGATCTCAATCCCGCAGATGTGTGCCGACGGAGTCTGAAGGGAAAGGATCAGGGGTATTATTCCGCAGCCGGTCCCGAGATCAACGGCGATATCCGTGGCCCCCAAGCGGACATGCTGTGCCAGGATTGGTGCATCAATCGAAAATCGATAACCCTTCTTTTTCTGAATGATCTTGAGCCGGCCACGAAACAGGCTGTCGGTTGTTGTCATTGGTCAATAGGATTGAAAGGATTGAATATTGTCGATTGTCGATTGAATATTGGTATCGTTTTAGCTCTATGAAACAACCGGATTCGAGGGAGCTCCAACGACAATCAAATTTTGAACCGGGTAACTGTCTGAGGGGTTTAGTGAGCCTTGAGAAAGAACGGGGAGATAGAGGAACCGCACTTAAATGCTCAACAAAGATCGAACCTTCCTGGTACGATTTAACAAGTGGCTGCAGTTCTTTCTTTAGGCTCACTTAGGCCCGAGTTTTACACGTTTCAAAATTTGATTGTCGTTGGAGCGACCGTGTTTTCAAAAACATAGTTACAACCAATCAGGTCCTCAACTTTAGCTCACTTCTCCACCGTCAATCTTATTGATAACAAGGCCGGTAATTACCTTGGGATAGAAATAGGTCGATTTCCTGGGCATGGTAAGGCCTGCATCCGAGACCTCCTGGACCTGGTTGAGCTTAGTGGGATTGAGGATAAGGGCTATCGCGCATTTTCCCGTATGAACCGCATTTAGGGCCTGGTCCTCTTTGCTGGTATACAGGACACGCCGCTCGTCATCCAGGGCAGCACCGTTTAGACCCAGGATCTCCTGAAGAACAAGCTTGGTCACTACGGTGACATCAAGCTTTCTGAGGGGCCCGGGGATTTCTTCACCAAAAAGGCGATCCATAACCCCTTTTTTCACCCGAAGCACGTAGAAGCCCTTGTAGCCTCCTAAGGCCGCGCCTATGACTGCGCTATCGGCACCTGTCCTCATTTTGCTCAAAAAAGCCTTTTCAATCTGCTTGCGATTCAGACTATCAAAGTCAAGTGTTTCGATATCAAAATAGGCGCTGGCTCTATGGACAAAGGCCTCAACAGGTGCTTTTCCTGCACCACAAAGCACGCGATGCGCCGGGCGGATGGCAAGGCCGGAGTCGTGCATGCTGGTGAGATACATCATCACAAAATTGCGCGGATCATTGGCATCTAACAGAGGCTGCTGCGACATGATCCGATTGCGGTACTTGAGAGCGGACTCGTATCGATGGTGTCCATCTGCAATGTACAGGGGGCGGTCAGCCAACATTTGTCCAATTTCTTTGTGGATCTGTTGATCTTTTACCCGCCAGAGCCGATTGCGGTACTCCATGAGGTCTTCAAAGTCCAGATCCGGTGGAAGACTTTCAATAGCAGCCCGGAGTGATCCAAGGATCTCATTGTCAGGATCTGAAAATAACGAAAATATGGAACTGAAATTCGCCCGGGATGCCTCAATGAGCTTAAGACGGTCTGCGTTGGTTGCTGAGAAGGTCTTTTCATGGGGCAGTATGGCTCCCTTTTCAAACCTTTCAAGTCCCACCAATGCAATGAAACCAAACCGGGTGCGAACCTCCCCGCCCACCCTGTAGTCGATCTCGGTCACATATATGGCAGGCTCTTTGTCCTGTCTCAGTACCCCTTCATCAAGCCAACTGCGGAAGAACTTGGCCGCACGAGTATAACGATTATCATGCTCGGTATCCTGTGGGTAGACCTTGCCCAGGACCAGGCGAATCATATTCTGAGGGTGCCTCTTATAGAATTCTTGTTGCTCGTCTACTGAAATAACGTCGTGAGGCGGTGTGATCACCGCCTTCAAGTCCGGCACCTTCTTGGAGTTATAGAGGATACCCCTGAAAGGAATGATTCTGGGCATAGCTTGGTGCTCCTGATCGTATTATTTCGCGCTTCTCCTGAGAGATCGAAGGATTCAGTCTAACTTAACCTTTCGCAATTTCTACAATTATTCCAATATTCCCTGGCCCAGACCTGGCTTACTAGCTTGATCTTAGCGTCTAACTCAGCGCCCCTGGCCCAGACCTGGTTTAGCCCTTGATACCTGATAACACAAGTTATTTCGCTTCGCTCACAATTGGAATAATCGAATTTGCAATAGCGTCTATAAATATCTACCATTTCAATAGGTTGTAGAAATCCCGAGACGTTGAATTACGCGCCAGAGCGGGCAGGGCAGGCCAATCGGGGCAAAGCCCCTAAGTTCGTCTTGACGGATACTAAAAAGAGAAAACTTGTGCAAGCTCTAAATGGCAAGCATCCTCCATGTTGACAGACCCAACCAAACGGGTTATTACACGACTAATCCTAAAATTCATGGCGGAATCTTGGAGAGGTTGCCGAGTGGCTGAAGGCCCCGCTCTCGAAAAGCGGTATCCTGTTAAAAACGGGATCGTGGGTTCGAATCCCACCCTCTCCGCCAGGAAATTTTGGTGTCCGGGAGAGATGTCCGAGCTGGCTGAAGGAGCACGACTGGAAATCGTGTGTACTGCCAAAAGCGGTACCGAGGGTTCGAATCCCTCTCTCTCCGCCAGGAAACGTAACCACTAACCCATGGCCCCTTAACCCGTCCAACCGGCTCAACGGGCTCAACCGATCGACATCATGTCCTATCTGGTATTGGCACGAAAACATCGCCCCCAAACCTTTGAAGAGGTCGTTGGCCAAGTTCATGTAACCCAGACCCTCAAGAATGCTATCCAAACTGATAGGGTCGCCCATGCTCTACTTCTTACCGGTCCCAGAGGTATCGGCAAGACCTCGGTTGCGCGTATTCTTGCCAAGGCGATGAACTGTGAAAAGGGCCCTACCCCCACGCCGTGCAATGTGTGCACATCCTGCAGGGAAATCACGGACGGCATCGCGGTTGATGTATTTGAAATCGACGGGGCCTCCAATAGAGGGATTAACGAGATCCGCGAGCTCCGAGAAAACATAAAATACATGCCTGGCCACAGCCGATACAAGATCTATATCATCGACGAGGTCCACATGCTCACGGCTGAGGCCTTCAATGCCCTTCTCAAGACCCTGGAGGAGCCCCCAGCCCATGTCCTTTTTATCTTTGCCACAACTCAGGCCCGGAAGATTCCCGTCACGATCTTATCGCGATGTCAAAGGCACGACTTCCGGCGCATTGGCCTTGAAGACATACTCAAACACTTAAAAGATATTTGTCAGGGGACCTCCTTTGAAATCAGCGATGACAGCCTCCGGGTTCTGACCAGGGAAGCTGACGGGAGCATGCGTGATGCCCTGAGCCTCCTCGACCAGGTCATGGCCTATTCTGAAAAGGCTGCCACTGATGATCAGATACTCGATATCCTGGGCGCAGTAGATCGAAAGGTGATATTTGATCTCTCTTCCGCCCTGCTTGCCCACGATCTGGTAAAGGCCCTTAACTTGCTTGACGGAGTCTACAACTATGGCCACGACCTGAAGCGGCTTTCAATGCAGATGGTGGAGCACTTCAGGAATCTTCTCATTGTCAAGATGGACCATGCTGCCACCCATCTGGTCGATGTACCCGCACACGAACTGACATTAATGGAACAGCAGGTCAAAAACATCTCTTTAGAATCCCTTAACCAGGTCTTCACCACCCTGTTTCAGGCAGAGGCGGGCATAAGGTTTTCTCCCCAACCAAAGCTGGCCCTGGAGATGCTCTTCATCAAGCTCGCCCAGTTAAAGCCTGTTGTATCCTTTGATGAAATCATCAAGAAACTTGGCCACCTTGCCAAAGAGGTCCCAACAGGTCATGGCATTACCGAGGTAAGAGAAGTCCGCCAGGGATTGCAACCCGAAGCGCCCCCAGCCACCGAGCTCACAACTGAGTCCGAACAAGAGCCAGAGTCATCCGAAAACCTTGCCCAGACCTGGCAACAACTCCTTGGCGTCTTCAGCGAAAGGTGTCCAGCTCTTGTCCCTAACCTTGAAAAGGCCACTTTGACCGGGATTGGCAAAGATTTTCTGGAAATTACGGTGACCGGAAACTCCTTTTACACAGCCAGACTTCGGGACAAAAAGAGCATCGCCTCACTGCAAAAAGTTTGCGATCAGTTCTTTAAACGCAACATGAAAATCAAGATAGTTGAATCCGAAAAAGGGGCCTCACAAAAGAGCCAACACAAGGAAAGCGACAGGGCTAGACGTCTGAAGAAGGAGGCCCTATCTCATCCTCTTGTGACGGATGCCTTAGAGGTCTTTCAGGGTAGGGTCGTGGATGTGAAAATCTTGTGACAGTTCAAGATTGCAGATTTGGAGTACCGGAGTATTGGAGCATTGGAGTGATTGATGAAAGTGCACGACACAAACCTGCCTGCCCATGCCGAACCCGCGCACCAAACGAAAACAAACGCAAGCAGGCGATGGCAGGCGGGTCAACTACCCCAACATAGCTATAATTTCAATAAGTTGTAGAATTTCCGAGACGTTAATTATGGAGGTAGAACATGGCAAAAGGCATGGGTAACATGTTAAAGCAAGCACAAAAACTGCAGTCCAAGATCTTTAAACTCCAGGATCAGTTGGCCGACAGGACTGTAGAGACAACAGTCGGTGGCGGTATGGTGACGGCTGTTGCCAATGGGAAACAGGAGTTGTTGTCCATCAAAATAGACCCCGAAGTGGTGGATCCGAATGATGTGCAGATGCTCGAGGACTTGATTGTGGCTGCTGTCAGTGATGTACTCAAAAAAGCTCAAGAGATGGTCACCGAAGAGATGACAAAACTCACAGGCGGGTTCAAGATCCCTGGTATGACATAGCAATGGAGTTCTATCCCCCATCCCTTGTCCGCCTGATTAGGCACCTGTCAAAGCTTCCCGGCATTGGCGAGAAGACAGCAGCGCGTCTGGCCTTGCACATCCTTCGCTCATCAGATGAGGGTGCAAAAGCTCTATCTGACAGCATTCTTGAGGTTAAAAACAAGATAAGGTTTTGCTCAAAATGCTTTGGCCTTTCTGAGACAGGCCCTTGCAGGATCTGTCTCAACAAAAACCGGGATCATACCATCGTGTGTGTGGTTGAACACCCCAGCGATTTAGCCGCTCTCGAAAAATCAGGCGCCTTTAAAGGTGTGTATCATGTGCTCCACGGGGCACTCTCCCCAATGAATGGTATTGGACCGGATGACTTGAGGATCAAGGAACTCATTGAGCGCGTTAAGCAGGGTGGAATTGAAGAAGTGGCCCTTGCCACCAACACCAATGTGGAAGGAGAGTCCACAGCATCATATCTGGTTCAACTCCTGAAGGGATATCCTGTACGGGTGACACGGATAGCCACAGGTGTACCCGTGGGGGGTGATCTAAAATACCTCGATGAGGTCACGCTAAGGCGCGCCATGGAAAGGAGGGAATCCGCCTCGGCGGACTGAAGTGCCGAAACCTTCGGATTTCTTTGAATGCCAAAAATGTGGCGAATGCTGCAAAGGGTATGGAGGTGCCTTTGTAAATGATCATGAAATTGAGCGCATCTCGCGGCACCTGGACATAGATCCAGGGCGCTTCCTTTGCGATTACTGCGATTGGTCAGGGGGACGGCCCTTGATCAAAACTTCAGAATCGGGTTATTGCATCTTTTGGGACAAGCTGTGCGCCATCCACGAAGTTAAACCTCGCATGTGTAAGATCTGGCCTTTTATTGAAAGTATCCTGGTGGATCCATCAAATTGGGCTATCATAAAGTCGATGTGTCCCGGGATTCGTGACGATGGCGACCTGGATGATCTTGCCGAGTGCGTGAGGATAGTTCTTGCAGAGCATGACAAGGCATAAAAGGAGTTTATGCTTTACACGGCTTTAAACTGTATTTCTTGATCAAGTCTGTTGTTCGTTGTCCGTTGTTTGTTGTCCGTTGTCCGTCGTCCATTGCCATTCTTTCAACCACTGACCACTGACCACTGACCACTGACCACTGACCACTGACCACTTATGAAGGGGTCCCATCTTGATTGGCATATTTGATTCCGGTATTGGCGGTCTTACGGTGGTCAAGGCCCTA
>JAQYWL010000021.1 GCA_030145035.1 Desulfobacteria bacterium
AATAAACCCAGTTACTTTAGACAGGCATAGATTGCCAATACGCTATGAAGTGTTATAAGAAGACACCCACAAGAAATCATTTAAAAAATCGCTTGAGCGTGGCTGTTTGCTAAGACCTCTGTACGCCGGCTCGAATTGGTTCGCGGTTCAAAAACGGCAAAAAAGAACCTTCGGGGTCAGGTCTCAACATTTGACAAATTTCAGAAGAAGGATTTACTCGATTAACGGGGCGGGCAGGATTGACCCCAGTACGACGGTTCCCACCTACCCCAGTACCATCTGCCGGAGCTACCCCAGTACGATCTCCCGGACCTACAGGGCAGGCGGGGCAGGCAGGGCAAGCGGGGCAGGCTGGATTATCAGGATCTTTTTTTTTCTTTCTCGGTTCCCGCCTGCCCGCCATTGCCAAAGATGCCGGCGATTTCGCTGCCCGCTGTGTCTGGCGTTGGCAGGCGGGTTGCGAGGCTTCAGCCGAGGCGGACGGGGCGCTCAGGCCCGCCCTCCAGCCAAGCCCGCCCGGCTTCGCCTGAGGCGCAGCCAATGGCGGACGGGTGGAGTGAGGCGGACGGGCGAGGCGGGCGGGGATGAAACCGAGAAAACTCAATCAGCCTCCGGCAGAAGGGGAGATAACCAATTTGGCTCAAAGCTGAAAAGAAGAGAAACCAAAGGTATAAGACCTGATTCTTGCTTTGAGCTTCCCCGGCTTGTCAGGATTAGGCAATCTATACTCTAAGATCAGGAAAGGCTGAGTGGGTATTTTTATAAAGACATCGTACAGACAAATGGTTAACTTGCGAGGATTGTCTTCAATCTCTCAAAACTTTTGACAAAATCAGCTGCCTTAACAATTGGTATGCGCCTGAAATCTTCAAGACTGAGTAAGTGACGATCTCCAGAAACAATAAAATCTGCATCACCGCTTACAGCACATTCCAGAAATTTGTCATCTTCTGGATCTTGTTTAATCAAATCAATTTCTTCATGAACTTCAACCCAAACACCATTATCTCCAATCTGCTCAAGCAACTTTTGACGTCTTCCAACAGGGATTTTCTCAAATCGGTGGATAACCTCCGTATACTCATGAAAGATCTCTTTTGAAATCAGAATATCAATTTCCTTGTTGTCCCAAAGGTTGACAAGTTGTGCAGGGTACCCTTTGGGGGAAAGAAGACCCGAGACAAAAAGATTTGTGTCGATCACAGATCTAACCAGCCTTCCTTCTTCTGACCGCTTCAACAGCCGCATCAATATCTGCTTGAGTATATCCTGCATCAGCAAATTCCTTTCTCAGTGCCTCCAAAATGTCACCCATACGAGATCTCTGTTTTTGACGCGCCTTCAAAAACCGGATGAAATCATAGACCTCTATCAAACTTGTCGCGGACAGATTTTCAATCTCTGAGAAAATATTTTCTCTAACCTCAGAAGTTAAAAATCGCTCGTCCATTTCTTTTTCTCCTTTTATGCAGGTCTGTGACTTGATGTTTTAGCCCTCCGTATCTAAATAACATACTGCTTTCGGATAGTCAATTTCAATCCTGGTTGGCCAATCAATAGCGTGCTAATCCGTGTCCGAAAAAACTTCCGTGTTAATCCGCGTAATCCGCGTCTAAACATTCTCTTTGACACAGGTCGCTCAGAGCGACATACAGGAAAAAGGGGGACGTTATTGCATTATAACTTTCCTCGACCTCTCCCTGAATCAAATTGATCTTTAAACCTTTGGGGGCAGAGATCTGATTGGCAGCCTTTGTTTAAGATGGTGTCCCAGGTTAGGAGTTCGTTGAACTTGTGCCATAGTTTGCTTTCTTTGTTGCCGGTGGATTGGCCGTCAGAGAAGTAGAGGTTTAATAGTTCTAAAGGTGTAATGGTCATAGCGTATTGATGGGGTTAGGAGCGTTGAGATGGTTGAGATGGTTGAGAGCGTTGGGATGGTTGGGATGGTTGAGAGCGTTTTGAGCGTTTTGAGCGTAAATAACGTAACAAGCCGTCTATTATCTGAGTAGTTTTTGGGGCTTGATCGTAGATTTCTTGAAAGGTTTTCTCAGTTACATACTTCTGATCAAGGGCAATATAACCGCAGTTTTGAACTTCGGAGCACGATCTTCGAGAGTAAGTCAGAAATCTGATGAATTCAGGATTAGACTGGCTGGCCCAGCCTTCAGAAATGTTGTTCATCACGGAAATGGCGGCTCCCGTACTTTGATCTCTCAGTCGATAGTCCAATTGAAAAGCCTTGCTTGATCGGATAGCTTCATACACCATATTGACAAGCTTCCGGGCTTCTTGCCAGCACTCAAGGTCTTCGAAACGTTGAATTTTCATAGGGAAAAATATTGGGGGAGAGCGGCGGCTGAAATCTATAAAAACAGTTGACTGTTATCAGCGAAGCTGATAACCTTACACACAAAGTAATATAAAATATTATCAATGAAAGCCATCGTAGATACCTCAACTCTTATATCATTGGCAAGGATAGGCGAACTCCAGAGGCTTGTAACAGTGGGAAAACAGCTTGTTGTACCAGACCTCGTGTACCATGAGGCAGTGGTAGAAGGGGAGACGAGGGGTATCGCCGATGCAACCGTAATCAAAGGATATTTCAGTAACCATTCCATAAAGATAGAAAAGGTGGATAAAGTCTCCTGGAATAATCTGCGCAGAAGACTGAGTAAAGTGGTTGAGGAAGGAGATCATGCTGTCCTTGCTCTTGGTATGCAGGAAAAAGCATATGACATCATAACAGATGATGTAGGTCTATCTAAGATAGCCATTAGTTTGGGTTTTAAAGTAACAGCCTCTTCCGATTTATTGTTGGAAGCTTTAAGAAACAAGGATATAGGATTCGACGAGTTTGAAAATGGCATAAGAAACTTGGTTGTGGAAAATAGACTAAGTTCCAGAGTTGCCGAAATATATGTAATAGAGGGTAAGAGCCATGAGAAAAAACAAAGAGCTTGCAAGGATCAATATACTTATGGATAAGGAATTCCTCAACAAAATTGAGAAATTTGCAAAAGAAAGATCGGAGGACAGATCTACAGCCATAAGACAGCTTATCAAGAAAGGCTTGCGTGATGAAAGGATAGAATTAGCGGTAAGAAGATTCCAAGAAGGAGCATCCTTCAGAAAAGCAGCAGCGATTGCTGGGCTTGAATACTGGGACTTTCAGGCAGAGCTCGACAAAAGGGGAATTCCCATCATGGATTCAATCACACTTGCAAAAAGGAGAATTAAAGCCGGTTTGTAATGCGGTTCGATTCCGATTTAGCATTTACGATTTAGCGCAGCGCCTCAATCCTACCTATGACGGGTTTGCTACTTTCAAGATTCTTTCCCTTTCCAGGAATTTGACTCTACGCCTCGTACCATCCCAGCGGATATCCGGGACCAAGGCATGTGCCCTGGCTTCAATGCGGTGCTTGTACTTCATCAGGTCTTTAAGCATGATTTCCATTTCTGCCTCGATGTCGTGTGTGGGCTGATAGCCCAGATCAAGGAGGTGCTTGTGGTCCGGATTAAGGAATATTTCACCAGAGCGCAGAGGGCGACTTGTTTTTCCTGATCGGGAGACGACGATCAGGAAAAAAGCTCAGCCCTTCGGGGAGTTTCACTCCGCTTCAGGCGGACTGATGATTTTCATTTGCCGTCGTCTCCCGGCAAATGAAAAAATATATTTCTCAGCGAACTCTGTGCCTGGTGAGTGAAACGAACGGGTGGTGAATGTTCGACACAGATAGATACGTAGATACATGCAGAATTTTGTTTCCCGCAGCATCTACAGTCGGGATTCCGGGATGTCGATCCTGTCGCCTGGTCTCAAGGGGATATCCTCTACCTTTCCTTTCCTTACTTTATTCAAATCTATTTTAATCACCTTGCTCTCTCCGTTTTTTCTTCGCGTAATGGTGGCACGGTTTGGGGCAGCAAATTCCTTGAATCCCTGAGCAAGGACGCAGGCATCGAGTGCAGTGAGCCCCTCCTTAAACTCATATGCGCCGGGTTTTTTGACCATTCCCAAGACATACACATTCCACCCCGGGCTCTTGGATTCCTTTATGGAGATGATTACCTGGGGTTCTCTAAAGTAGTCTCTGGCCAGGGGTTCTTCGATCTTCTCCGTTAATTCAGAGATGCTCAGGTATTCTGCCTTTATGTCACCAAGGAAGGGGCAGGCGATGAAACCTTTAGAGGTAATGGTGAGATCTACTTCGATCTGCATCTCCCCTCCTGCAAAGATGGAGAGCTTTATCACATCATTGGGTCTTAGACGGTAGCCTTCTATCTCAGCCAAGACTGGAGTGGCAAAGGCAAGGGAAAAGAGGCAGAAGGCAAGGAGGGATATTACCAAGCGTAAGGTGTTTAGCATATAGTCAGTTCGCTCCGCTCACAATTGGCCCGCCCTGGCGCGACATCAGAATAATAACCGGTGCCATGTGAAAACCCGGTCTGGGCCAGGGAATGATGGAATGATGGAATAATGGGTTAAGAAGAATCAAAACAATTGACTCACCACAGAGACACGGAGGGCACAGAGGGTTTTGTCCTTTTTTGCCCATCGGGAGACCCCGGAGGAACAGGCGTCACATTCCACAGGGCAGGCGACGATGGGCAAAAACCACCTGCCCTTGCGGGCAAAACTGTAATCGTGTTTGCTCCGCCTCTGGCGGACTGATGCTTTTCGTTTGCCGCAGTCTCCCGGCAAACGAAAAAAAATTACATCTCCGCGTTCTCTGTGTCTCTGTGGCCCGCCTGCCATCGCCGCAGATAGCATCTACCAAGAATGCCAGCACCCGTGGCACTGGCGGGCAGGTGAACATATTGTCTTTAACCGCCCTCAACCAAATGCGAAAAGGCACTAAGAAATCGGAGTCGTAAAATTTCCGAGACATTCAGTCTACCTGTTGATTTCATATCTGGGTTTGATGGTAAAAAGGATACGGTTTTCAACAAAATCCCCTGATACGGGGTCTATGGTATTGGAATCTCTCTCGGTACGCATAAACTTAAGACCGAGAGACAGCCGCTCATGTATGGGATATTGTATGGTTGCACTTACGTTCCAGGTATCATCGCTTCTCTTCTCAGTAGCCCCACTCTGTGTTGTGGTGAGCAATTCTTGATATCGACATTCTTGATAATAGCCTCCAAGGTCAACGGAGATCTTTCCTAAGAAGGTATGACCTATGCCCCCTGACAGCATACGAACCAGATAATCGCTCCCGAATCCTGTTACATCGCTTTGAGTTTCCTCAAGGCTGAGGCTGGCACGGCTCTTTTTGGTCTTGGCGGCTGCGGAGACTCTATAAACGAAACCCTCCGAATCTTCTACCAGCCCTGCTATCTCTTCATCCCAGGTTCTTGTCAGGTAACCACAACGAGCCTCACCCCTGAGCACAGAGCTAAAGAGACGCTCATAGCCCGCGGTTACCTGATGAGTCTGGTAGGAAGGGTATATTTCATAATCCCTCTGCCAGTATTGGTAGTCCAGGTCTACTGCGTTTCTCGGATTGAGCCTGTATTTGAGTGTAAGATATCCTCTATTTTCGGTAGTATCCTCATCATATGTGACGTAGTGTTCTGTGTACCTTAACACATCATACTTATACTTTAGCATGAGAAAGAACTTTTTCCCAAGCTGGTATTCAAGATAAGGGGAAAGGCGGTTAGCCCAATAATGTGCCCTGCTTATCCTGTTTGTCATAAGATAGTAATCACGAGGCCTCCTTGATGTTAGATAAAATTCGCTAATGCCTGCCTTCAGGCGGTCGGCGAGCTGGGTGGCTGCATCAAGGTTAAGATTATGGGCAACATAATCCTCCTCTGTGGTATCAATACCGTTATCATCTTCATGGTCCCAATGGAAGACCTTTCTTAACCTGTAATTTAGATCCAATTGGTTCTTTTTGGTTTTAAGCTCTACAAGAGCACCCCCACCAAGATAGGTGATGTATTCTCTTACCTTATGAGTTCTGGTTTGGTATAAATTGTCATTGTACTCCTGATCGAATTCCAAAAATGCTGACACTGACAGAGGTTTGCCCAAATCGGCAGCCTGAGCCATCGATATTGGGCATAGGCTTATCAAAAACAGCGAGAAAATGAGACAGAATTTGGCCATTCATTAGTTGAAAGGTGAAAGGCGAAAGGCGAAAGCTCCCCAGTGAAATATGCTTCGCCCCAGTACGATCTAAAAGACCTACCCCAGAGGAATATACTTCGCATTCCACAGGGCAAGCGGGGCAGGCCCCAGTACGATCATTGTGACCTACAGGGCAGGCATTTCACGGGGCAGGCAAAGCTCAACGCGAGACCTCAGGGCCTTTCTCGTTCTGGGTCTTTGAAATTTTTTTGGTATAGAGGGGCGGGGCGTGCCTTGTCTTGGACAGGCTCCGCCCCCCTCGGTTCCACCTGTGCTCATTCAGGTAACCTGCTGGAAGTATACGAAATTGTATTCTTACGACTTATCAACCCATTAAAGGGTTCTCTCGCCCGCTCCTCTTGGCCTGTTAAATAGCCACATGGGACAAGGACAGTTCATCAACCAACGTGGAAAATGTTAGTCACAACTAGTGATTACAGGTCTGTTATTTAACAGGCTAAATCGCTTGAGCTCTCAGAGATCACCCCGATACTGCTATCGACGGAGAAGAGTGAACCCACTGGCTAGGCTTGGATAGACCCACCCCGAAGTTGCATGACGTTGACTACTGCGAGGAAGTTTGGTCGATAAA
>JAQYWL010000368.1 GCA_030145035.1 Desulfobacteria bacterium
ATTGTGAGCGAAGCGAACTATGTTCTGCCTCTGCCCTCCAATTGACGACGAGTCGAAACAATTGAGAATATAAACCTTCAATACCATGTAGATCGACAACATAAATGATTTTCATTTGTAACTTTCTGCTTGACAGGAGGACTATAGAATGTCCCCTAAGTTTCCCCTGCAACCAACTAACCACCAAACTATGAGCTTAGAGCTGTGAGCTATGAGCTAATTCTGCTAATCCCGTAATTCAACATAGTCAACAACGTCCCCTAAGTTTCCCCAGTTTTGCGTGTTTCAGTTTGAAGTTCCAGGGGTCCGCTACAACGCTAAATTCTTCTATCCTCCACTTTCTTGCCATCATGAACCGGCTCTAAAAGGATTACTTGGAAACTGTAAAACTATAGGCTGTCCCAAGCATTCACGAATAATACGAATAATGATTCAGGGCCTGGGTTCTCTCAGCTCCATTGCTGCCGTTGTTATCTCAAACTGTTCGCCGGGGATCTCTTTAACATGGCCTTGTTCCCATACGACAACCGGAGTGCCGGTTTGTCTGGCCCGTTGGATTACTTTCTTTGCTGCCAGTCGGAAAGCCGCATCGGCTTTCGATGACAACCCCGCACGTTGGTCTTTCTCTTCGTTCATGGGTCTATGCCTCCACACTTCGTTTGATTTGTTCAAAAAGACCGGAATGAGACAGTCGGAGTTCGCCGTTTTCTTCAGCGACAACCTTTGGCGGAAGCCGTGACGCATCATAGAGCCACCATGCATCGAGTAGTGGGCGATAAAGCCGAAACAGATTTCGAATGCCTGATTCGAATCGTCTGCGTATGACCGGCTCGGGGACATTGTGTCCGCCTTGCCGGACCCGGTTTTTCACACGGGCCACCGCCAAGTCCGCATTTGGAAGCCAAAGGAAAAACAACAATATCCGATACCCTTGGTTCTTCATCTCGTTCAGCTTGGGGACGTAGCCACGTCCAGCCAGGGTTGTTTCAAAGCCGAAGCCCTGTTTAGCCTTGGTCAACTCCTTGATTCGCGTCAGAAGCAGCCGCCCCGCCCGCAAATTTTGCGTCTCCGGGGCAAAAGGCGACAATCCGGCAGCGATCAGATCGGCGTTCAAGAACTCGCGACAATTTACGAAGTCAGGTAAGAATTCGTTAGCAAACGTGGTTTTCCCGGCGCCGTTTGGCCCGGCTATAACGTAAACCGTGGGTGATTTAACGCCATTCGCGCTCATGCTTCATTCCATTCAAAAAGTTCTTATTTGTCTCATTCGTGTCATTCCGAATATTTAATATTTAAGATGCGACCCTCTCGTCTCTTTTAATTGGCCATAATCTCCTTGGCCTGGATGAAAGTGAGTTTCCGATTAGACTCCACCGGCTTGTTTGGCGAATTTATGAACTTCAACTTGTGACCTATCTAAGCTCGCTATCCATGCATCAAAGATTTCTTTTCCCAATTCATTATATTTTTGCGTATAAAGTGCGGCTATTGAGGTCCCTATTCCGGTAAGAAAATATCCTCTTACCACCAAGTCAGATTCTTTACACGTTATGACGTATCTTTCATCCAGGGTAACATGCATCAAATGTGCTGTTTTTCTTGAATGGGTATGTTGTCGATGCGGAATGTGCTATGACGTTAATATCTTGTAGCTCAGCGACCAAGTGCCCGATAGTCCAAGTATGACCAAGGTAGCAATTAGGAATAGGCTTTTTGACTAATGTTGTATCTTCTAGCAGCGGTATCATGAATTTACCATCTAAATTGGAAGAGACATCCAAAATAGACGCAAACGCATCGAAATAGTCCTTATCTAAAGTTCCAATTAGCCAAAGAACTCTGGGAGTAACACTTTTCGGATTTGAAGCTTCTGTGGCTAGAGCTTTCGCAAGAAGTTCCTCTCTCCATTCTTCATTTCTTGCTTTAGCAAGTTCATTAAACTTGTCTATCCAATGAGGGGAAACCTCGACTGCGTCTCCCCCCATGCTTTCGCTTTGTTCCTGCTGCTCGGGCAAATATAAGAGCGCCTTCGTATGAATTTTGAGTTGTCTTACAGAACGATCCAACTCCTCTATGTCTTTCTTAATTCTGAACCTCTCGGCGCCTTCCGAATTGGCTTGTTTCAGTAATAGCTCCTTTCTTACTTCGTTCAGCATTTTTGCTTCAACAACAATGAGTTCTTTCGCCATATCAACAGATGCAAGCCTTGCCTTATGCTTTGTATACATCTGAGAGGTTTTTTCTGACTGTGAAATCAGAAGTGGTCCCGCCGATTTGACAATATTCCAAGCCGACTTGCCACTATCTGCCGCTTTGGCTAACCAATTTGTCATATCACCCCTCCTGCCAAACTATTATACGAGAGGGCTTGGGGACATCCTATAGTCCTCCTGTCAAGCAAAAAAGTGACCCTCCAAAAAGCTTGTAATTTCAATGACCTGCAAACGTCCTGTTTTTGGGATATACGTATCCATTCAGGCCATCTCTGTGTCCTTCAGTTGTGTTGTTCGGCGAGTCTCTCGCTGCAAGCGAACTCTGCACCTAATCGTTACGTTTATCCGGTATCTCCCGCTGAAACGGGATCACCAATCATCCCTTATCCAGGTTGCAGGGTTCAGCGAGAGGCCCTGTATTGTCCCTCCAGAGGTCCTAAAATGGCCCCAACGCCCTTACTCGGGCTCTCTCGCCGAAACGATGGGAGTCTTATTCTATGTTCAAATAATCGGGATTAAATGACTCCTTTTTCTTCATCAAGGTCCAGGCAATAACCAAAAGCTTGGCAGCCAATTTTACCCTCATTTTGGTCTTGATGCCTTTTTCTCTTTCTCTGCCTCTGAGCATCTTCGTGTAGTAAAGTATGATGTCGCAGTCTCTGGTGGAAGCTACCAGGGCTGCCTGGTACAAGGCATAACGAAGATCACCGTTGCCTTTCTTAGATATTACCGGAACAGCTTTATCACTGTTTTTGCCACTACGATTAGCGCTCAGGTCATATCCGGCCATCTTGAGAACTTGGTTCTGGCTTTCAAATCGATAGGGATTACTAATCGTTGCTATAACCCTGGATGAAACATACGGACCAAAGCCGGGCATCGTCAACAAGCACCCATACTCGGGAACTCGACGGCTCACAGTCTCTATCAGCTGCTGGGTTTCTAATATGAAGTCTCGGACCTGTTTTAACTTCTCAACTAAAAGCTTTGCTTCAAACTCACATGCCTCGTGTGTCACACAACCAATAGAATCCCA
>JAQYWL010000341.1 GCA_030145035.1 Desulfobacteria bacterium
TGGGATTCTATTGGTTGTGTGACACACGAGGCATGTGAGTTTGAAGCAAAGCTTTTAGTTGAGAAGTTAAAACAGGTCCGAGACTTCATATTAGAAACCCAGCAGCTGATAGAGACTGTGAGCCGTCGAGTTCCCGAGTATAGGTGCTTGTTGACGATGCCCGGCTTTGGTCCGTATGTTTCATCCAGGGTTATAGCGACGATTAGTAATCCCTATCGATTTGAAAGCCAGAACCAAGTTCTCAAGATGGCCGGATATGACCTAAGTGCTGATCGTAGTGGCAAAAATAGTGATAAAGCTGTTCCGGTAATATCTAAGAAAGGCAACGGTGATCTTCGTTATGCCTTGTACCAGGCAGCTCTGGTAGCTTCCACCAAAGACTGCGACATCATACTTTACTACACGAAGATGCTCAGAGGCAGAGAAAGAGAAAAAGGCATCAAGACCAAAATGAGGGTAAAATTGGCTGCTAAGCTTTTGGTTATTGCCTGGACCTTGATGAAGAAAAAGGAGTCATTTAATCCCGATTATTTGAACATAGAATAAGACTCACATCGTTTCGGCGAGAGAGCCCGAGTAAGGGCGTTGGGGCCATTTTAGGACCTCTGGAGGGACAATACAGGGCCTCTCGCTGAACCCTGCAACCTGGATAAGGGATGATAGGTGATCCCGTTTCAGCGGGTGATACCGGATAAACGTAACGATTAGGTGCAGAGTTCGCTTGCAGCGAGAGACTCGCCGAACAACACAACTGAAGGACACGGAGATGGCCTGAATGGATACGTATATCCCAACAACAGGGCGCTTGCAGGTCGTTGAAATTACAAGCTTTTTCGGGGATCGCTTTTTTGCTTGACAGGAGGACTATAGGATGTCCCCAACATTTCCCTCCAGTGCTTTTTTGCTCATAAGGAGCAGTTAGTTACTTATTTACGGACGTCCCCCTTGTGTCCCGTCCCCCTTGTGTCCTGCGCCCCAGCAATGGCTGACCAGATTGATTAGCCCGGCGGGTGAGACCTCACTAGATACGACTACACAGTCCGAAATCTGCGTTAACCGGAAGTTGAGATCACGTTGGACGTAGGTACTTTCCGGGCAAGTGGTTGGCCCGTATTTTTTGAAATGTGCTTGATCTTCGAGTGAGCCCAAATCATTAAGTATTTCTAATAGTTGGGTCAAGGACATTCCCATCCCTGCCTCGGCAGCGTCCACCAATTCCTTGAAGCCGAGGATGTCTACAAACCCAATGAACTTGTCCTTGAATTCAATATCGCTCATTCGTGTCCCTTTTCAAAAGCCTAACCAGTTAGTATATAGTTTCCGGCTAAATACCAAATTTAAAACACTTGATAAGCGCTGTTTTGGATTTTATATAATTTCCTTTGAGGTTCCATGGGTCCGCTACAACGCTCAATTGCTCCATCCTCCACAACTCGCCATCATGAACCGGCTCTAAAAGGATTGCTAAGAAACTGTAAAACCAAAGAGCGTTGCCAAACTTTCCTCGCATCATCTCCGCGTATGGGGAGTTATTGAATTATTTAAGGACGTCCCGCTTGTTTTCCACAAGGCTTGTGGAGTTTTTCCATGGAAATCAATTCTCCACAAGCCTTGTGGCGAATCTTGGGTTCCCGATTTGAGTACACAACATAGAACTGCCTGAAATACCATAGATTTGTTGAAGAGAAGCCTTTGCCGTATTTTTTATTCAACTTTGCAGAAAGCTCTTTAATAATTTGCTTGCCATACTCAGCCCGATTCTCACCCTTTTGAAGCTCCTGGACTATCTCCCGTCCGATGTGCCAATAGGCGAGCACCATTTCGCTATTAACGGTACGAACAACATTAGTTCGTGCCTGCTCCAGAATGATTACTACACGATCAAATAAACTATTGCCGTCCCGAGTTGTTAATTCGTGTCTATTCGTGTCCATTCGCGGTTCCTATTCCAATACGATCCTTACTTTTCCGGACTCCTTGCCCTTGGTGAGTTGATCCAGGTAATCCTCAAACCGTTGTTTCATCTCCGCAGGCTTAACCGGTGAACCACCGGAGAGCAACGCTGCCCGTAAATCTGCGATCTTGATCGGAACTTTTTGGAGACCTGAAAGCACTTCGCTCAAAGCACGGATGAAATTTTGGTCAAGTTTGTCAGGTAGGGAACGTTTCTTGATGAAGCCGTTCACCAATTTCTTCGGCTCGGACTTTAATAGGTTCAGATTGCCCTTGGTGGTCGGGTCCTCCAGGTTGGTCAGGAGCGTCTGGGTCCAGTTCGCTACCAGGGTGTCGAGTTCGTCGTCCAGACCATCGAGAAGTGTGCTTGCCTTGGCTGTCGATGGCTCCGCTACGGGCTTATAATTGCAGTGCGGGCAGACGGGCGCAGCATCCAGTTCTTGCTCGGTGAGTGCGAAGCAGCTTTGAAGCTTGTTCAGTCTTTCCTGAAAATCTATTAATTGTTGTCGAGGCATCAGGTCAACCGTGACGAGTTTCTTAAGCGTTTCAAGTCGGGCATCAGTAGTAAGGGCTGCTTTTCTCTTGTTCTCATTTACTCCAAGCCGAGCCTTGGTGTGCAAGCTTAGGTACAATTTCAGGAATTCCTTCTTGAGGTCGGTGAGCTTGCGCTGGGTCTGTTGGCGGAATGTAGCCGCGCTACGTTTGTCCGGTTTGCCGAGTTGAGCGAGCACCTCGTCACGCACCGTCTTCATCTTGGCCACCCACTCGTGGTCTGCGGACAGCACCGCTTCAGCGGTGGAAAGGAACGACGCGGTGGAGCCAAGATCGGCTACCAGTACCTCAAGCGATTTGATCTCGGCCAGGGAATTGAGCCCGTCTTGATGGGACGTCACCTCCTGGGTGTCGTAGCGGAAGTTCTTTAGCTTGCCGGGAGAGGTATAGGCCTGAAGCGATTCCAGGAACGTCTTGGTTTCATCGAGTCGGGTGCGAAGTTTCAGCGTCTCTTCCTCTGCCAACAGGTTCCGGCCCCAGAAGAGTAGACCGTTTTGCAGGTTCTGCTGCAGGAGCACCAGCTTTTCCACCGATTCAGAGATTGCCTTCTGTAGCTGCTGCACCGGTTCGTCCTTGCCCTGCGTAACCAACTGGGCCATACCGGGCGTGAGACCAAGCAGTTCGAAAATGGTTTTGATTGCTCCGATATTTGGTACTTTGGGCTTTTGGATATGTTTGAAGTTGACAAGTTCAGATACGTCCCTGGCGGCAAGTTGCTGAAGATCTGTTGACTCATAGTTCTTGCCGGGGATGGAAAACACCATCTCACCGGCATAGACCAGCGCCGCCAGAACCACGATACCCCATTCAGGTTCCAACCGATACCGGTCCTTGTCCAGATATTCAAGGCCCTTATCGTCCTGGATCAGCTCAGAGCGATTAACCACCTGGCCGTGGCCCTTCTTTTTTAGCAAGGCGAGGATATGTTTGGCATATTTCGATTTATAGGGATCAAGCCGTTCACCGTCGAGCAGCTCCAGGGCATCCAAAGCCGCTGTTGCTTGTTTGGTGCGGTTCTGCCCTGCAATGGCGCGTAGGGCGTCCTGTGCGGCCTGGTCCCGGTTGGTCCCGGTGATGAGCACTGAGAAAAAAGGGTATTGGGGCGCCTGATCCTGAAAATGAGCACCCAGGCAAATACCGGCGATGGTGTTTACCAGGTCACGGAAATTGATGCGCTCATGGGAGCCGATGCCGGAAAGTTCACGGATCGATTTACCCTTGGCCCATTCGGTAAGCGACTTGGTGCGTCCCTGGTAAGTGACTTCAAAAGCGGTGGCCATATTCTTTTGCAACCATTGTACAAGGTCTCGCAGGAAACCTGATGATTTCTGGTCGTAAGGTATTCGTTCCTGACTTGATCTCGTAGATGCCAGGTCAACGGCCGCAGCATAGCTGCTGAGCGCCGTCCGAAATTCTTCGTCCAAGTTCGTCAAACGCAGAAATAGCTCATCAGACTTCTGCTCGTCCTTGAAGTGGGGTGACTCGAAGGGTTGGATGAAGTAGAGGTAGAAGTCTCGCGGCGGCACGGCGGTGGAGCGCTCGTTGGGCGCGCCGAAGAACAGGTATCCCTGGCGTGCGGCCTTGCGCTCTATCCATTCGAGCTCGTGCTGCCAGATCTTGTAGCCGGTGACATAAGTTTGGTCCGTGCACTCCATGACCCGCTTCAAAGCCTCGTAATAATAACGATCAAGTTGAGATGAATCGAGACTCTCGGTGCGCTGTTCGATGATTGCATCAACATCCTCGATTTTCTTCAGATCAAGGTAAAACTGTCGATTCTCTGGATTAAAGCTGACGAATTTGCCGCTGACCGTTTTGTGGATTTCCCGAAGGACGGTCTCCACATGGGAGAGCAGATCATCAGCCGGATCGCCGCCTAACTCCTCGATACCTGGCTGATAAAGGCAGAGTCCATCCCGCAGCTCTTCGGCTGTTGCTCCAATCGTGGCATAAATATCACCTGTGGTGAGCCGGTGGATCGACAGGGCATGAATAAGACGCAGCGCCATGGGTTTGTATGCCGGACGTGTGAAAGCTTGCTGGATGCGAGATTCCAACACCTGGCTGCAGTCGATGACCGCTTTGATGTCCGGCACCGCCCGGAATGACGGGTTTTCTCGAAGGTTTGTCCAATAGGAATCATAAGCGATGAGGCCTGGCCGGTCATCCGGCAATTCCTGGCCAAGCAGCTTCTTCATAGCCAAAGACAAGGTCTTTAGCACTTCTCGTTTCTCCACCACGGTGACTCGCTCAAAGGAATCGATATAATCAGGATGCACCGGAAAGAGGTGGACGAACTCATCCATACGCTCGTTCATATGGCCGTAGAACTTTCCAAACGGGGTGAGGTACTCCCGTATCTTGGCCTGCTGCTCTGCGGTTTTCTTGAGCAATCTCTCGGCTACAACAAACTTGACATCTTTGCGAGCGATAAGAATTTGTTCGAAGCGGTCCTTCACTCTGCGGATGCTGTCGGCTACGAAGGAAAATCTGGGGCTGTCGAAGATGGCTTCCTGGACACCGGCCATGAAACGGAAACGCAAATCTTTGCAAACCTCGCCGATCTCTCGAAGAAAGTTCAGATCCAGGATGAGTTCCTGATCCTTTCGGGTGCGCAGGTAATCGAGCAACTCGTCCACCACCAGGAGCAGGCCGTGATCGGGAAAATCCTGGTGAAAGGCAGTCATCATCTCTTCAAAAGAACGCTTATTGCTTGACACCTCGGAGGTGGAAGGAAAACTGTAGTTTATGCCAATCGAGGCTAAATGCTCTTCCAGCTCGGCCACAAGGATGTCCCGTAACGACATGGTGGTTGCGCCGATCTCGGTGCGGACTACTTTGAACCGGCCTCCGATTTTCCCAGCAGCTTCCGCTACTTTAGCGTTGTTGAGATTAGCAGCAAGCTCGGGGTTCTCCGCAAGCCCCGAGATCACCGACATAAGATGGGACTTCCCGGTGCCGTAGTTGCCGACCACCAGCAACCCCTTGTTATCGGTTGCCTGATCGAACTGCAATTGTGGTATGACCAGGCCAATCAGTTTTTCAGCCATCTCTTCGGAAATGACGTAGGTCTCTACAAGCTGTTTGGCCGCAGGCGCTTCATCGGCATCCCGGAGCTGGACCACGGACTCGAGTGGGTCAAACTCGATTAGGTCACTGTATTTGATGCTCGCCATCCTGGCTCACCCCCTTTGGGCGTGCCTGCGGCACGTCCAAATTTGCTGTCCTGCAAATTTGTCATCTCGATTGCTCCTTTGCAAAGGAATCCGTTGTCGTTACGTTGTCATCTCCGGGCTCGTCACCAGAAAATCATGCACCGGATATCGCCTGAACTCCGGATGAGCCGATTCCGCATAGGTCAAAAAACCATCAATGATGGCGCCGTTCCAGGAGGCAACCACAGTCTTGTTGCGCGAAAGTCCCTGGAGCAATCTAAGTGGGTCCTGCTTCAGACCCACATCGAAGAGTAACTCGATGTTGTCAAGCAAGGTCATCTTGCCTGTATCTTTGTCAACAATCTCACGAAGAAGTCGCGGAAGCTGTAATGCCCTTTGGCGTTGTGTCAAATCAAGCATCAGGCGAGAGATCTCAAGGTTGACATTAACCAATGGCGCGCCTGTGCGTTCCCGCACATCCAGGAGCGCGGTGGTTTTTCCGATGCCTGAAGGTGCAACGACCAGCATCAGACGGTGATAGAGATCGTCGAGCTGTTTTACCTTTCGCATGATCTTATCCGCAAGAGGTTCCGCCATTACTCTTCTCCCTTACCTTTTATGCTTATTGCCCCGCCCGACTTCACCCACTCATCGACTTCGCCAGAGGAAACGTTCGTGTTGAACGTATCTTGAACTTTGTTGACTAAGTTGACTTACTCGTTCGTTTGTCCTTTTGAAATCCGAACTTAAATTCCCCACTTCCTCCTGAGCTCCCTCTTCAATCCTCCGAGCCCAGAACCCACCTCATGACCTCGCAAAGCCCCCGATTTCCATGGTCACTGAACCAGTTCCGAGTTTGGAGTTTGGTGTTCCAAGTTTCTGGCAGCCTTCTCGTGCAGTACCCTGGAATGAGCGCCATGCACCATCACAGCGGTTCCAGGCCCGGTTGATCGCCTCATTGAGCTTCTCGTTTTTGGAGAGATGGTAGGATTCAGGAGAGAGACCATCAAGATCACGGTCCCCTTCTGCAATGCGCTGAAGGATTTCAACGGGCAGCAGTGCTCCCTCTGTCTTAATGGTAGTAAAGGTAGATCGATGGCTTCGGCGCATAGTAGGTTTTTCACCGTCAATAAGGGTTAACGGGTCAACCGGTTGGTCATGAGATTTTTTGACAGGATTGACATGATTTCTTAAGTTCCTGCTTTTCCTTCATCATCGACTTTCTCTTGAGGTTTTTCTTTTTCAAATATTTCCCAGAGATTAATCTCAAACTCAAAAACGGTGAGTTTTAATACCTCATCCCAGTTAAATATCTCCGGGCCTCCATAGTTACCTTCTTTCAGACAATATCTTTCCACATACTCTCTTTCCGGAAATACCAGGATATATTCCCTTACACCAAATCTCTCATAAAGGTTCTTTTTTTCCCTCCTGTCTTTCACTTCAGTCCTCGGTGAGACCACTTCGACAATTAAATCAGGTGCACCCTGAATATTGTCCTCAGTGATTTTGCTTTGGTCACAGACCACAAGTACATCAGGCTGAACAACGTTATGTTCGTCGAAGATTACATCCGTGGAGGCTATTCCTGTATAGCAGGCATTATCGGGGTGTGTTTTAATCTTTATGTGAAAATTACTTACAATATTCTGGTGTTTTATTTGCGGTGCCGGGACCATGTTGTATGCTGCACCATCTATGATCTCCCACCTTTCATCTTCGGGCCAGGCAAGATAATCCTCATAGCTGTATTTTTTGTCCTTTCTGGCTGCAAGTACCATATTCATCTCCTTTCCATCACTATTGAAAACTTTTTTAGCACTATACCATCAGGTTTTCAAATATGGTGCTATATTAGAGGTAAATACACATAAATCCCCAACACGTCCGGCGGAAGGTGAGGCTCGACCTTGTATCGCAGGCCGCGAAGGCGAGCTGCTGTCCTGACCCGTCGGTGTGCATGGAGAAGTTCCTCATAGGCCAAGCTCTTTCCAGAACCAGTACCGGTTGTTAGGATATAGTTGTTTCCTGTTTTAGCTGCTTTGACTGCATCTGACTGGTGTCGGTGGAGACGTAACGGCTTTCCCCCCTCTTGCCGGTCCTTCTCGGTTCTGAATATGCGACTACACTCCTCACACGACCCGCCTGCCATTGCAAGGCACGAGCGGGCAGGTGGCGGGCAGGTCATGCCGATTTTGGATTTTGGATTGCGCCCCGGTGAAGTAGGCTTCGCGCTTCACAGGGCAGGGATTGCGGAATTAGAATCCAAAACCCAGAATTCAGAATGAAACACAGGGAATTTCGACTTGTAAAGGGTTGTTTGCCATAAAATCAATGCGCCTTTTTCCAAACACCCTGATCCGTCATGTTTTTTGAAACAAACGCTTTGACCAGCCCGATCATCGTCATGGTCGAGGCTGTTACAATCAAAGCAAACATTTTTCCTTGACCTTTCAAAAGCTTATCTTCTATGAACCGGCATGCTTCGATGAACACCCCTATTTACCCAAAAACCGTCAGATAGACTAAGGGTTCCAGCTTAGCTATGCTCGTAGGGTAGATGGAACTGGCCATTTGGAAGGGTTCTCTCGCCCGCTCCCTTTGGTCGCTCGAGATCGCAGAGTTCTCGGAGATCAATGACTTTGTGTGATTTTTTGAGGGGAAAAAGCACACAAAACTCTCAGCCACTGCGTGGCATATGTTACCTGGGTTGTAAGCATTATTGACTAGGAACATCAGCATTTGTGCCGGAAAAATGTCCCCCCGACAGCGGGATGGCAGTTTGAGCTGAATTCTCCTCCCCGCCCTGTGGAATGCGCAGTCTATTCCTCCGGGGTCAAGAATTCAGCTCAAGAGGACTCTCTGGCTCTGTGACCTCTGCGAGAGATAGTTCCAGACCCATTCAGGGTCAATTCTCAACAGTGGTAGTTAGCCTAACCCAAACCAAAGGAGGAAGGCACCATGACAAAAGCGGGAACTATTGGAGCAGATGGCAAAGGATGCAGGGATCTCAAAGGCAGAGGCCAACAAGGCCCTGGACTTATCTGTTGACGGTGTCAACCCTAACGCTGCATAAACAACACGGCGAGTCGGAGAATATGACCAGCATATCATCTTGTTGTACGCTGATAATGCGCTTGTCGCTTTTCCGCCAAGAGTGGTATCCATAGACAATGAAAGATTCGTCCTGTTCTTTACCCTTTGGGAAAGCCGATGATACCGCATCTTCTGCGTTGCCAAGGGTTCGCAGTACCTGACTACGGCTTCACCCTTGGACGCCTTGGATCTGAGGCATCCTTAACCTTTGCAACATCAGGGTACAGAAAGCTCTCAAAAAGAAAGATGGGAAAATCACGACGGACACACACAGACTATAATGGAAGCATGCCGGTTTTTCTTGATTATGGCTATAAAGATGGCTATAATATGGCAACTATGCGAAGGAGGTGAGCCGTATGAAAAGGCAGTTTTCCATAGCTGAAGCCAAGAACAAGTTGCCGTCCATCATCCATCAAGTGGAAAAAGGACCCTCCGTCAAACTTACCAGGCGAGGAGAACCGGTTGCGGTGCTGCTGTCGGTTCATGAATACGAACTGATGGATCAGAAAAGCAGAGGGTTTTGGAATGCCCTAATGACATTCAGGCAAGACATTCAGGATAGAGCGGTGCAAATTACCGACTCCGATTTTGAAGGTCTTCGGGATTCGTCCTCAGGCAGAGAGGTTCAATTTGAGGTATGAAATACTTGCTGGACACGAATGTCGTGTAAGAGTGTGTAAAAACGACACCCAATGAGTCTGTCCTTCACAAGGTTGAGAAACACGAACATGAAATTGTTACCGCAGCGCCTGTTTGGCACGAGCTTCAACACGGTTGCCGGCGTCTTCCCAGATCTCGCAAACGCAAGGTTATTGAATCATTCCTCAACGACGTGGTGCGACAAAATATGTTGATTCTTCCCTATGATGATCGCGCTGCGGAGTGGCATGCCAGAGAACGTGTGAGGTTGTCGTCAAAAGGAAAGATGCCCCCGTTCGTGGATGGTCAGATTGCTGCGATTGCCAAAGTAAACGGCCTGGTGCTGGTAACGCGCAATGTTGAAGACTACAAGTCGTTTTCAGGGTTGAAGACTGAAAACTGGCATAAGGTTTGAGGCCGGACTCGTTTCCAAATCGGAAACTGTGATGTTCCCGCAAACGGCGAGGGCGGGCTGAAGGAACAATTCTGCATAGTAAGAGGAGAATTCATGAATAAGGCAGAACTCATAAATGCTCTGAGACAGGAAACCGGCATAAAATCACTTCGTGATTTTATATAACGCGGCGCCGATTTCGCCATAGTAGCCTCGGCTACGACGGCTGAATTCGCCGCTCCCCGAAAGGGAATTCCTACACAATCCAGTTAAGGAGGTAAAGCGGTTATGAAAAAACTGAAGAAAGATCTTCAGGCGGTGTCCAAGGAATTCAAGGCGCTCACGAAGAGGACAAAAGAACTGACAACCAAACTGAAAAAGACGGCGGCAGGCCAGCTTGAAAAGGCTCAAGCTGCTATCAAGCTCAAATCTCCGGCACAACATACGGCCGAGGCCCTGAAGGTACTCACAAAGCAGACGGGAAAACTGATCAAGGCAGTTGAAAAGTTTGAGAAGGACAAGGCGGCCAAGAAAGCGAAGACCAAGGCCAAGGCTAAGCCCGCCAGAAAGGCTGCTGCGAAAAAAGCCCCTGCCAAGAAGAAAGCTGCTGCATTGACAGCCACAGACCAGGTCGTCAATATTATTAAGAGATCGAAGAAGGGCGTTGAGGCAAGGTGATCGATCAGCAAGATGGCTACTCCTGCCAACGGAATCACCAAAAAAACGACATGATGTAAGGTGCAAGGGGAAGCCTTGGAGAATGGGGACGCTGGTAAAAAAAATAAATTGATAAGGGAAAGCGTAAATGTGAA
>JAQYWL010000443.1 GCA_030145035.1 Desulfobacteria bacterium
AACAGGGAATGAGGGATCAGGTGTCAGGTGTCAGAGATCAGAGGTCAGGGGACAGAAGTCAGTGGCGCCAGGCGAAGCCTGGAGCGTTGGGATAGGTGGCGAAGGAGCCACATTTGAAATTCGCTGAAGGAGTCTAATGGGTTCAAAACCCATCCGGTAAGGGCTGTCACCCGACCGGAAGCGAGTCTTGCCAGTGTAGGGAAATCCGAATCTGGAAGCGTAGACAGCGGGTACTGAAGCCGTGTGAATCAGCCTCGAAAATGTCTTATTGCTGTGGCCTTCGTGGTCTGACTGGCGGGGGCAATACCACCTTGCTGAGTTGACAGTGGCAAAGGTGGCACGGCCGGGGTCTCTTGAGCAGGGCAAAGGTACGAGAGGACTCCCCCAGGAACCCGGGAGGCCCGAACTGCTCCACCAGAAAATCGTGGTTTAGGGTGGCCAGCGGGGAAAGACCGTGAACATCCAGGCCTGTTTTGATCCCTTCTCTCGGGAGCAGAGCAGGAGAGACGAACAAAGAGAGAGGCTGGTGGTACTGCCAAGCGAAGGAAACGAAGTGCGGCAGGATGGCATTAGGGAGTCTTAGCACGGGAATAGTACCTATGACGATGGCGAACCCAACCCGTGGGGAGCCGGAAGAGGGAAGGGCCGTGTCGGGATTATGGAGCTGTTGTTGAGAAACACGGAGGATGCATTGGAATCTGGGAACGTGTACACGAAACAGCAACGGATAGCGGAGCTTGCGAGGCTCATGCCGAATGTGAGGTTCACCTCGCTCGCCTATCATATTGACATTGAATGGATGCATGAGGCGTACCGCAGAACCCGTAAAAACGGGGCCGCGGGCGTGGACGATGTGACAGCGGAAGAGTACGAGAGGGATCTCGATGAGAACCTTCGATTTCTGCTTGAGCGATTCAAGTCAGGTCGATACATTGCGCCACCGGTGAAGCGGAAGTATATACCGAAAGGTGAGGGACGATTTAGACCGATAGGGATACCCACTCTGGAGGATAAGATTCTCCAGAGGGCGGTGGTCATGGTGTTGACGCCGTTATATGAGCAGGATTTTCTTGAGTGTTCGTATGGGTTTCGTCCCGAGCGTTCGGTGCATCAGGCGCTGGAATCGCTATGGAAAGGGGTCATGCGAATGGGCGGGTGCTGGTTGTTGGAAGTGGACATTAAGAGCTACTTTGACACGGTGAATCGAAAACATCTGCGTGAGTTTCTCAGGAAGCGGGTGCGCGATGGTGTGCTATTACGCATAATTGGTAAGTGGCTCAAAGCAGGTGTATTTGAAGACGGGGCGATACACTACCTCAAGGAGGGAACCCCTCAAGGGGGAGTCGTGTCACCATTATTCAGTAACATATACCTGCATGAAGTGCTGGATGTTTGGTTTGAGGAAGAAGTGAAACCTCGGCTGAGTGGACAGGCGGAGTTGATACGGTTTGCTGATGATTATGTGATTCTATTTACGAACAAGCGGGACGCGCTTCGAGTCCAGGAGGTGTTGCCGAAGCGTTTCGGCAAGTACGGCCTGACGTTACACGATGAAAAGACCCGGCTGGTGGATTTTCGCCGACCCAGTGGGAGCCGACGTCATTCGGAGACCTTTGTGTTTCTCGGATTTACCCACTATTGGGGTAAATCGAAGAGAAACAACTGGGTAGTTCAGCGCAAGACAGCGCAAAAGAAGTTGAAGGAGGCCGTGCGGAAGGTATATGAGTGGTGCAAGGTCCATCGCCACGATTCTGTAAAGAAACAGTGGCAAGCTCTTTGCCGGAAAGTGCATGGTCATTACGGCTTTTATGGAATTACATTTAATATGCGCAGCCTTAACCGTTACTATGAGCAGATTAAACGGGCGTGGCGCAAGTGGCTTAACCGGCGTTCCCGTAATAAGGACATGCCGTGGGATCGTTTCAACCGGTTGCTTGAAAGCTATCCACTACCAAGGCCTCGAATAGTGCACAGTTTCGTGTAGCGAACCCATAACCCGAAGAACCGTATGCGTTAATCGCGCTCGTACGGGTCTGTGGGGGCTCTGGGAGGGCAACCTCCCAGTTCTACCCGGAAAGTCAGAGGGCAGGGCGCAGAGGTCCACAGGATTTCAGGCTTTTAAATGCGAGGATTGTAAACGATGATATCAGTCAAACACCCAGATAATCTCTAAGTTTGTGAACGGCTTTTCGATGTTTTTCGGGATCCATTTTTGAAATATTCAAGAGCTTCCATTTGACGGCAGGCAAGTCCTTAATCCCTTCAAGTTCGAGAAGGTCCCAAACGGGTTGGCCTTGCTTCATTGATACAATGAATTTCCTTTCATCAGGTGTCAACTCATCTCGAAGTATCGCAACCAATTCATTTCTCGTCGTTTCCAGCGCCTCAAAAGTGATGTGTTCGGCTATCATCCCCTTGAATTCCTTTTCAAAGATATCTCTTATATCTTTCTGCTGAGGACTTAGGATCTCAACCATGGGCCTTGGATGGCTGACAAGATAGACAATGAAAGCCCTTCTTATTTCAGGCTTAAGACCTTCACTTTTTAGAAGCAAATGAACATCGAAAAGATCTCTCGGGTGCTGGCGATCAAGGGCAGCACAGATCTTCCCGGCATACAAATCATATGGTGAAAGGATACGGCTCTGAAGAGACAACTCGAAGAAATCTTGAGCCTTTTTCGATAACGTTTTTATTTCAGGCGGGTAGACAGAGCCTCTGAGAACCAGATTTGGTTCTATCTTTACTGTTACACCCTCGCGGTCGACAATCAGGCCTCTTACGAACTCAGTGCCATGGATTCTCTTTGTGATGACGCCTGTTCCCGGCATCCTCTTCTTGAGTTCCTCGGATATCAGTAGCAAGATGCGACGTATTTCATTCAGGGCAAAATCCCTATCGTTTACAGGAAGGTACGTCAGATCGATGTCCACGGATAGGCGGGGGAGGTCCCGTATGAAAAAGTTGATTGCAGTCCCTCCTTTCAAGGCAAACACGTCTTCTTTATATATCAACGGGAGAATTCTCAGGAGTAATTCCGCTTGTTTGTAGAAGACTGTGCCTTTCATCCCTTGTCCTCTTCGTAAT
>JAQYWL010000278.1 GCA_030145035.1 Desulfobacteria bacterium
AGCTCACTTTAGTTCACTTTGGATGTTAGTCTATCGCGTGACCATAGTATTGGTCCACAAGTTTTGTGATTCGATTCAGTTCTGCTTCAAGCCTTGCGCGATAAACCTCTTGCGCCTCCCCACCGAGTTTGAAAGGGACTGAGATAGGTGCGCCACAGATAACGCTACCCTCAGTGAACGGATAGGGAAAAATAAACCGATCCCAGCTGGCAAAGATCTTTATCGTCTTGGCGCTATAGCTGACAGGCACAATAGGATATCCTGTCTTTTGAGCCAGAGTTATGACGCCAGGCTGAACCTTGAACCGCGGGCCCCTCGGACCGTCGGGGACCACCACTCCAGGACGAATCTCTTCTTTGAGAGCCCTAATTAATTTGGCCAGGGCACGAACGCCGTACCGCGAGGTTGAGCCCCGGATTGTTTCATGCCCGTGACGCTCCAGTATTCGCGCAATGATCTCCCCGTCCTTGGATTTACTGACAAGGATGGCAGCACCCAACCGTCTGTAAACGTAGCTGAGTACAAGTATTCTCGAATGCCAAAAGGCGAAGATAAATCTCCTTGACTCGATCTCCGCCCTGGCCTTCTCAAAGTCAACAACCCGAATCCGCATTGTGCTGCCAATCAGATCGACCAAGCCTTTTCCAAGCCAGCCAATTAGCCACCATTTCAATCTATCGGATTGCGGATTGCGGATTGCGGATTGCGGATTTACGTCACACGTCATTTCGATGTAACCTCAAGATAGTAGATAGTACGGTAGGCACTGCCCACCGACAAGAATGATACACCTTTTTTTGGTGGGCAATGCCCACCCTACGAGCTATTGACGATTGAAGATTGACTTCTCATTTCCTTTCAATCGTCAATTTTCAATATTCAATATTCAATATTCAATTTAGAAGTCATGGCTGAGGTCCGCAGGAAACCGGGAATGCTCCCATCAGTGCCCCGAAAGTAACCTGATGGCCACCTCCGCAGCTCGTTTCGAGGCCCCCGGAGTACCCAAGCCCTGTGCAACGCGACCCAACTGGTGTCTAATTTCAGCAAGCCCTTTTTCGTCTCTTAGCATCTGTAACGCCTGGCGGGCAATCTTTTCAGCCGAAGCTTCGTGCTGAATCAATTCTGGCACGATCGATCTTCCTGCAACCAGGTTGGCCAGGCCAATATGTTTTACGCGAACCAGGCGTTCTCCAAGCCAGTAGCTGAGAGGCGATAGTTTATACACTATAATCATAGGCGTACCCGCTATGGTCGCCTCCAATGTCACTGTCCCGGAAGCTGTTATGACCAATGTGGCCTCATCCAATACGTCTCGAAGCCTATCGGACAGGATCAAAAGCCTTGAGGCTCCTCCCTCAACGATGGTCTCTATTAGGGTCCTGTCCACCGAAGAGGCCACAGGTATAACAAAGCGGATACCTGGAAGCTGTTCCGAAAGAATATCTGCCACCTGCACCATGGTGGGAAGGAGGCGCTTAATCTCGTCGTTTCGGCTTCCAGGCAGCAGCCCGATCAGCAAGCTGTCGCCCTTAAGATTTTCCTTTTTCTCCCTGGATCTCCTGGGAGTCATGCTGTCTACTAAGGGATGCCAGACAAAGGTCACGGGGACATGCCATTTCTTGTAAAAGGCCACCTCGAAAGGGAAGATCACGACCATATGATTAACCACCTTCTTAATCTTTTTTACCCTCCCGATCCGCCATGCCCACACTTGCGGACTGATATAATACATGACAGGGATACCCAGTTTCTTGGCCGCAGTGGCAACGAGCAGGTTAAAGTCCGGAAAATCGATCACAATAAGAAGGGCAGGGCGAATTCTTCTTAAGTCTTCCCTGGCAACCCTGAGGGCATTCAGAAGTATCTTGAGCTTTAAAAAGACCTCCGAGATCCCGACGACAGCCATTTGAGAATTGTCAACCCTTACGCGTACGCCAGCCTGTCGAAGCGCATTTCCACCTATCCCGAAAAAATCGAGCTCTCGGTTGAGATCTCGAATAGCCTTTACCAGGTGCGCACCGTGGATGTCACCGGAGGCTTCTCCGGCGATAATCATTATTTTATGTCTTCTATCCAAAGCTCTTCAGTTAATTCAAAATATTCCCAAATTCCTGAATCCCTGAATCCCTTCTTTCACAGAAACTTCTTGTTGGTTTCCTCGATCTGGTCCATGATGCTAAGAGCAACCCCCAGGGCATTCCGCCCGTCCCTCCCCGATACCAACGGGGCCTCACGATTTCTTGCCGACTGGACAAATGCCTCCAGTTCAGATTCCAGGGAATCGGCTTCCTCAAAGCTTGTTCGTTGCAAAGACATGCCAGGGATGGGAAGCTCAGTGCCCTTCCCGTCTTTCCGGATGATTGTAATATCATGATTCGCATAATCGACCGAAACATAGGTATCTTTTTGGAAAATACGTATCTTTCGCATGTTTTTCAGGGAAATACGGCTCGCAGTTATATTGGCGACACAGCCATTCTCAAAGACCAGCCGCACATTGGCGATGTCCACGCGAGAAGATATGACCGGAACGCCTGCCGCATGAATGCTTCTGAGTTCGGATCTGACAAAATTTAATATGATATCGATGTCATGAATCATCAAATCCAAAACCACATCCACTTCGGTTCCCCGTTCCTTAAAGAGACTTAAGCGGTGAGACTCTATGAACAGGGGACGGTCCACTACCTCCCTCAGGGCTATCACCGCAGGATTGAATCGCTCCAGATGCCCCACCTGGATGATTGGGCCGCGGGAATCTGCAATCTTTATTAGAGCATCTGCCTCCTCAAGTGTCTCTGTTATCGGTTTTTCGATCAACACATCCACATTATTTTCCAAAAAGCCACGGCTGATGGGAAAATGAAGGGGGGTAGGTACCACCACGCTTACTGCATCTACCTTACCTATGAGATCTCTGTAATTGGTAAAAGATTCCGTTCCAAGCCGATTTGCAACACTTTCCGCCCTTTCGGCAATGATGTCCACCACACCCGCAAGCTTCACCCCATCCATCCGGGCATATTTCTCAGCGTGAAACTTGCCGAGGTATCCAACTCCCACGACTCCTACATGTAACGGCTTCATAGCTTGCTCAGATTCCAAGTGCCTAACCCGGACAATCGGGAAATCCGAAACTCGAATATCGAAATCCGAAACAAATCCGAATATCAAATGACAAAAACTCCAAACGTGAACTCTCTCTTCTTATAACCGGCAACGGAAATATTTGGTTTGGGTATTTGAAAATTCG